>NZ_QXDL01000195.1:0-7538 GCF_003574345.1 Calidithermus terrae | reverse complement strand
CCCCGCCAGCGGGGTGGGTATATCCCCCCCACCCCCCTTGTTAAGGGGGGTAAACAAAGGGCGTCTTGCGTCTTGCGTTCGGCGTACGACGTACGACGTAGGACGCACGACCCGCATCCGACGTCCGACCCGCGCCCGGCGCCCGGCTATCGACTACTTCTCATACGGCTTACCGATCGCCGCCGGCGGCCGGCTGCGCCCGATGAACCCGGCCAGCACCAGGATGGTCAGGACGTAGGGCAGCGCCTCCACCACCACCGAGGGCATCACCTCGCCGCCGCCGAGCTGGATCGCCAGCGCCCGGAAGAAGCCGAACAGCAGCGTCGCGCCCAGCACGCCCAGCGGGTGCCACTTGCCGAAGATCAGGGCGGCCAGGGCGATGAAGCCCTGCCCGGCCGACATGTTCTTGACGAACTGGTTGAGGAAGCCGATGGAGAGGTAGGCCCCGGCCAGCCCGGCCAGCAGGCCCGAGAGGATCACCGCGGTGTAGCGCAGGCGGTAGACGTTGACCCCCATGGTGTCGGCGGCCTCAGGCTGCTCGCCCACGGCGCGCAGCCGCAGGCCCCAGGGGGTTTTGAACATCACCCACCAGCACAGGGGAACCAGCAAGAAGGCCAGGAACACCAGCGGGGAGAGGCTCTCCCCGGCCACCCCGATCACCGGGAGGCGGTTCTCGACCTCCTTGGAGTTGGTGGTGGTGTTGTACAAGGCCTGCATCAGCACCGGCGGGGCCCCGGCGGCCAGCAGGTTGATGGCGGTGCCGGTCACGATCTGCTCGGCCTTGTAGCGGATGACCGCGATGGCGTAGACGGTAGCCACCAGGCCGCCCATCAACACCCCGGCCACCACGCCGGCCCAGGGGATCCAGGCCGCGCGGGACAGGGGGTCGGCGGCGAGCATGGGCGCCTCGAGCCGCTCCACCGTGATGGCGGCCGCGGCCGCGCCGAAGAGGATCATGCCCTCGAGGGCGATGTTGGTCACCCCCGAGCGCTCGGAGAACATGCCCCCCAAGGCGGTGAACAGCAGGGGGGTCGTCTGGCGCAGGGTCGAGAAGAACAGCGCGATCAGGATGGCCGACTCGACCCGCATGCCCACAAACACCACGGCGACCGCCGCGACCACGAGGAATCCGATCATGAAAGGCGACAGGCGTTTCATCCAGCCCTCCCGACCAACGCTTTTTCACGGGCCTCGAGCTCGGCCCGGGCCTCGGTCTCGACCTGAGCGGCCTGCAGCGGGTCGATGAAGTAGCGCGGCAAGAAGCCGCCCGCGGCGATGAACAGCACGATCAGCGCCTGCAGCACCGTCACCAGCTCGCGGCTCACGGCGAGCTGCTGGTTGAGGTCGAGCCCGCCCGTCAGCAGCACGCCGAACAGCAAGGCCGAGAGGCTGATGCCGATGGGGGTGTTCTGCCCCATCAAAGCCACCGCGATCCCGTCGAAGCCGACGCTGGTGGGCAGCGACTGCTTGAGGCGGTACTCGTCGATGCCCCCGCCCAGGACGTAGTGGGTGGCCGCCAAGCCGGCGAGCGCGCCGGAGATAGCCATAGCCAGGACCGTCTTGGAGCGCAGGTTGACCCCGCCGTACTCGGCCGCTTTAGGCGCCAGCCCCACCGCCCGCAGCTCGTAGCCGCCGGGCGTGCGGAAGAGGTAGAAGTTGTAGAACAGCAGCGCCAGCACCGCCAGCAGGAAGGCCCCGTTGAAGCGCGAGGAGGTGAGGGCGCTCGTGAGCTCGACCGACGGCCCCGGCAGGAAGCCGCCCACCACGTACCCCGCCAGCACCGCCCCCCCTGAGATCAGCAAGCGGCGGCCGAGGTCCATGCGGCGCTGGGTGTAGTAGGCCACCAGCCCCAGCACCAGCGCGAGGGGGATGGCCCAGGAGAGGTGGCCGTCGCGCACGAGCAGGTCGAGCATGAGCGGGATGCGCGAGCCCTCCTGCACCTCGTTGCTGCGGGCCTCGAAGCCTTCGGCCTTGAAGGGCAGGCGCACGGTGGTCCCGAAGAACTTGTACTCGTTGGCGGCGATGAGGAAGAGGAAGAGCGAGGCGGCGACGTAGTTGAGCATGATGGTGTTGATGACCTCGTGCGCCCCGAAGCGGGCCTTGAGCCAGCCCGGGATGGCCCCCCACAGGGCGCCGCCCGCCGCCGCGGCGGCGATGGAGAGGGGCAGCGTGACCCAGCCGGGCCCGGGCAGGTACACCCCCACCAGCATCGCGGTGATGGCCCCCACCGTGAGCTGCCCCGGCGCGCCGATGTTGAACAGCCCCGAGCGGAAGCCGAAGGCCACCGCCAGCCCGGTGAAGATGAGGGGCGTGGCCAGCAGCAGGCTCTGGAACCAGCCGGTCACGCTGATGACGGGGCTGAAGAGCAGCTGGAAGGTGTAGGTCACCAGGTCGAGTTTGGTGGCGACGGCGTCCAGCAGCGGCAGCACCTTGCCCTCGGCGCCCAGGCCGGGCCGGATGAAGCCCACCACCAGCGCGCCGATCAGCGAGGCCAGCAGCAGCGAGACCAAAGGCACCACCACGCCCCGGTAGCGCACCAGGAAGGCTTTGCCGCCGGGCAGTTGCAGCCGCGCCAGGATCAGCATGCCCAGGCTGAAGAACACGCCCATGTAGGCCCCTAGCGACAGGCTGAAGCGCCGCAAGGGCAGGCGGCGCGGGGAGGTGCCGGCCTCGAGCGCGGGCCCGTTGACGGCGTTGACGGTCTGGTAGAACACCGCGGCCTCCGCCACGAACAGCAGCAGCCCCACCGCCCCGGCCCCGTACAGCACCCGCGCGCGGGTGCGGGCGTCGGGCAGGAACAGCGCCGCGCTGGCGACGAGCACCAGCAGCACCCAGGCCCAGAAGAACGGCGTGACCCAGCCGGTGTTCATGGCGGGAAGCTGGAGGTTTTGCGGGTTCACGAGGTCGAAGGGCGTGAGCAGCACCCCGACCCCGCCGAACTCGCGCTTGAGCACGGCCCATGGCGCCAGCGCCATGAGCAACACGACGATGAAGTTCACTGCGAGCAACAGATAGCGCACCATGTGGCCCCCTGCACTACGGGGATTCTAAGCCATGCCCGGCGTTGCTCATAGCCGCACGGCCCGTGTTCGTGGGGGCTCGAGGGAACAGCGGTCAGCCGTCAGCGGCCATCCGTCAGCGGGAGGCGGGGGCCCGTGGCATGTGGCACTCGAGGTCAAGGGTCGAGGCTCTAGGGCCAAATCGTTTTGCGTACGACGTAGGACGTACGACGTACGACGCCGGGCGCAGGACGCACGACCCGCGACCGGCGCCCGGCTATCAGCTATCGGCTACCGACCATCGGCACTATCCAACCCCTTCCGCGCCTGCATCCGGTCGAAGAACTCCTGCCAGTGCGGCGCCCGGCCGTCGATGTCGGTGAAGCCGTACTCGCGGGAGAGGTGCCAGGTCGCCAGGGCTTTGCCCGCCTTCTCGTGCACGTCGGGGTCGCAGGCCAGGGCCACCACCGCCCGCCCGATGTAGTGCGGGGTCTCCGACTCGGCGTAGTAGGGGTCCTTGGCGATGGCGTCGCGCCAGTTGGCCTCGGTCACGCCGAAGTGATCCAGCATCGCCTCCGAGCGCAGGAAGCCCGGCGTGAGGGCGACGGCGGTGATGTTCTTGGGTGCTTCCGCCGACTTCACGCCGCCCTCCCCGGCGTAGCGGTTGGACTTGAATTCTTCGGCCATGGCGTAGGCCAGCCGGATCACGGTGGTCTTGACGAGGTCGTAGAAGAAGTTCCCCCGGTAGCCTAGGCTGTCGCCGTCGGTGACCTCGACGATGAGGCCGGCGTCGTGCCCCAGCATCAGCGGCACCGCGTAGCGGCTGGTGAGGAGGTGGCTGTAGACGGAGCGCTCGAGCAGCCTCCACCCCTGCGCCACGTCCATCTCCCAGAAGGGCTTCCCCCACTCGATCATCGAATCCCCGCCCCACACGTCGTTGACGAGGACGTCGAGCCGCCCGCCCTGCTCGGCCCGGACGCGCTCGAACAGCGCCTTCACCTCCTCCTCCCGGGTGTGGTCCACCCGCACCGCGATCCCCACCCCGCCCGCCTGCGTCACCCGCTCGGCGGTCTCCTCGATGGTCTCCGGGCGGTTGAGGTCGGAGGGGTTGCCCCGGGTGCTGCGCCCGGTGCAGTACACCGTCGCCCCGGCCGCGCCCAGCTCCACCGCGATCCCGCGCCCGCAGCCCCGGGTCGCCCCGGCCACCACCGCTACCTTGCCTTTGAGACTCATGTTCACCTCCTCCTCGAGCCTAGCCGCCATATATGACACCTCCTGTCATGATCCGGGGGCACAATGGGCTCATGCGGGCCGACCGGCTGCTGTCGATCCTCCTGATCCTGCAGACGCAGGGGCGGGCCACCGGCCGCGAGCTGGCGCGGCGGCTCGAGGTCTCCGAGCGCACCGTCCACCGCGACATGGAGGCCCTCAGCGCCGCCGGGGTGCCGGTGTACGCCGAGCGGGGCCCGGCCGGGGGTTGGCGGCTGCTCGAGGAGTACCGCACCCAGCTCACCGGGCTCAACGAGGACGAGGTCCTCGCGCTCTTCGCCCTCAAGCCCCCGCAACTGCTGGCCGACCTCGGCCTGGGCCGCGCCGCCGAGAACGCCCTGCTCAAGCTGCTGGCCGCCCTGCCCGCCTCGCGCCGCCGGGAGGCCGAGCACGCCCGCCAGCGCCTGCTCATCGACGGCTCGAGGCGCGACGAGCCCGTGCCCTGGCTCCCGCTGCTCCAGGCGGCGGTGTGGGAGGACCGCCGGGTGCGCCTGCACTACCCCAGCGGCGGCGGCCCGCCCGGCGAGCGGGTGGTGGACGCGCTCGGGCTGGTGGTGCGGGGGCAGGCGTGGTACCTGGTCGCGCGGCGCGAGGGCGTGCTGCGCACCTACCGGGTCTCCCGCGTCGCCCACGCCGAGCTGCTCCCCGAGCGCTTCACCCGCCCGCCCGGCTTCGACCTCGAGCGCTACTGGCGCCAAGCCCGCAGCGAATTCCAGGCCAAGCTCCCGGTCTACCCCGTGCTGGCCCGCCTCGAGCAGCACGCCTTCGAACGCTTCGGGCTCGTGGGCCGCTGGGCCCGGCTCGAGCACGCCGAGCCCGACGGGGAGGGCTGGCTCCGGGCCCGCGTCCGCTTCGAGGTCGAGGAGGACGCCGTGGCCTGGGCGCTGAGCCTGGGCGACCGGGTGGAGGTGCTCGAGCCCCCTGAGCTGCGGCGCAGGGTCGTCCGGGAGCTGGTCAAAGCCCTGCGGCGCGTGAAAAAGAGCCGCCCACGAGGCGGCTCGGCAGGGTCGGAAGCTACCTAGCGCTCGAGCAGCCGCGCCGCCCGGGCCCGGTACTCCGGGTTCAGGACGCCCGTGAAGCTTTTAGCCTCGAGCCTCAGCGAGCGGGCGGCGCCGAACTCGGGGTAGAAGACGAAGCTGCCGTCGAGCGAGTCGGGGCGGGTCTGCTTCGCGTCGGTGACGGTCCCGTCCTCGACCCCGGTGATCTCGACGACCGAGAGGTTCCAGCCCTTGCGGAACTTGAGCTTGTCGCTCGAGCCGCTGCAGCTGATCTCCACGTCGCGGTCGCTGTAGTACCAGCCGACGTCGAAGCCGTAGAAGTAGTTGAAGAGCCGGTCCCCCTCGCGCAGGCTGGGTGCTTCGAAGGGGAAGTCGATGGCGAAGGGGTAGAAGGCCCGCTTGTCCTCCGTCTGGCCGATGGCGGCCACCGGGGCCAGGTTGGCCGTGGCGGGGTTGGCGCTGCAGCCGCTGCTCAGCAGGTCGCCGACCGGGGCGAGGTCGGAGTCGTCGAGGGTAGGCAGGCGGTAATCGAACTCGCCCCGGTTCGAGACCTTGACGTTGACGACGGCCTCGAGGTTGTTGAGGTTGACGAAGCTCACGGCAGCAGCGGTGCCGCCGGGCCAATCCTGCATCCGCACCGCCCCCTTCTCGCCGGTGAAGCCCGACGCCGGGCCGGGGCAGGCGGTGAGCACGAGCAGCAGGCCGGTGAACGCTAGCTTCAGGGGTGTCGTTTTCATCCCTCAAAGCCTAATGGGTATTGGGTGAGAAAGCATAAGGGGTGTAGGTCTAGCGCGAGACGCAAAACGCTGGGGGTGGGTCATACGTCTTACGTCGTACGCCGTACGCGAGACGCAAGACGCAAGACGCAAAACGCGAAACGCAAGACGCCTTGGCGCTCGACAAACCGCTGGCTGCGAGCCAGGGTTCAAATGAACGGCAGGGCCAGGCCGTAGCTGTCGAGCAGGGTGAAGACTTCCTGTTGGGCGGCGGGGTCGTCGGCGAAGTTGAGGCGTTGGGTGGGGAGGACGAGGACGGGGGAGAGGTCGTAGGTGGCGATCCAGGCGGCGTAGAGGCGGTTGAGGGCCTCGAGGTAGCTCGCGGGGATGGACTGCTCGTAGGCGCGGCCCCGGCGGGCGATGTGGGCTTGGAGGGTGGGGAGGTCGGCCTCGAGGTAGATCAGGAGGTCGGGCTTGCGCAGCGCGGGGGCGATGCCCTGGTAGAGGGCCATGTAGGTCTGCCAGTCGCGCTCGGAGAGGTGGCCCTCGAGGTAGAGGTTCTGCGCGAAGATGTGGGCGTCCTCGAAGACGGTGCGGTCCTGCACCACGTAGGTCGCGCCGTTGATCTCGGCCAGGTGCTGCTTGAGCCGCTTGGCGAGGAAGAAGACCTGCGAGTGGAAGGCCCAGCTCCCCATGTCCTGGTAGAAGTCGGCCAGGTAGGGGTTCTCGTCCACGGCCTCGTAGACGGGGCGCAGCCCGTAGCGGCTGGAGAGCAGGGTGGTCAGCGTGGACTTGCCTGCCCCGATGTTTCCGGCGATGGCGATGTACATAGGCGTGATCCCGCGGGCGATGCCCGGTGTGCGCGGCCCTCAGCGGCTCAAGGGCGGCTCTGTTCCGCCGCGACCAGCCCCAGGCGCTTGTGCACCTCCCGGGTGATCCAGTCCTGGTCGGCGGGGTCGTTGGCGTAGTCGAGCTGGTCGGCCTCGACGACCCACAGCGGGTTGGCGTAGGTGGCGAAGTGGTGGTCGTAGGCCTGGCCCAGGCGCTCGAGGTAGCCCGGGTCGATGTTGGCCTCGAAGCTGCGGCCCCGCTGCCGGATGCGCTCCAGGATCACGCCCAGCGGCGCCCGCAGGTAGATGGTGAGGTCGGGGGCCGGGATGCGCGGGGAGAGGTGGCTGTAGAGGTCGGAGTACAGCGCCCACTCGTCGCCCGAGAGGTTCATGGCGGCGAAGATCGCGTCCTTGTCGAAGAGGTAGTCGGCCACCACGCCCCGGCTGAACAGGTCGGGCTGGGCCAGCGGCAGCAATTGCTTGTAGCGCGAGAGCAGGAAGAAGACCTGCACCTTGAAGCCGTAGCGCACCGGGTCCTCGTAGAAGACGGGGAGGAAGGGGTTCTCCTCCACGACCTCGAGCAGCGGCTGCACCCCCAGGCGCTCGGCCAATAGACGGGTGAGGGTCGTCTTGCCCACCCCGATGACCCCCTCGATAGCGACGTACATGACGGAGTGAGGCTACCCGGATTGGGGGGAAGGGTCAAGACTTGACAGGGGCGGGCGG
>NZ_QXDL01000194.1:0-7577 GCF_003574345.1 Calidithermus terrae | reverse complement strand
CCACGACCCCTTCCAGCGCCCCATGCCGCACCACCAGGACCACCCCGGCGAGCGGCTGCCGGCCTCTCACCCGGCCTTCGAGGTGCGCTGAGCGCTCCCCTCACGGGCGGGGGGTGGCTACCCCTCCCCGCCGAAGCTTTCCATGGGGGCGGGGCGGCCGAAGAGGAAGCCCTGGCCCCACGCGAAGCCCTCGGCCAGCAGCCACGCGCGCTGGGCCTGGGTCTCGACCCCCTCCACCACCACCGCCAGCCCCAGGTTGCGGGCGAGGTCGCGCACCACCCGCAGCACCGCCTCGGCCCGGGGGTTCTCGCCGATGCCCTGGGTGAACAGCCGGTCAACCTTGAGCGCGTAGAAGGGCATGCGGGCGAGGTAGCCCAGCGAGGAGTAGCCGCTGCCGAAGTCGTCGAGGGCGAGGCGGAAGCCGAGCGCGGCCACCTCCTGCAGCGCGGCGAAGGTCTCCGGGTAGGCCAGGACCCGCTCGGTGATCTCCAGGACGATGTTTCCCCGGTTGGGCAGCCCGGCGAGGAAGGCCACGAAGCCCGCGTCGGTCAGGCTCTGCACCGACAGGTTCACGCTGAGGGTGCGCCCCTGGGCTAAGGCCGCGACCCGGGGGAGCACGTAGCGGTCGAGCTCCTTGACCAGGCCCGTCTCCTCGGCCAGCGGGATGAAGGCGGCGGTGGCGGGCCCCCCCGGCCAGCGCACCAGCGCCTCGAGGGCCTCGTAGGCCACGGGCTGCTGGCCCTCGAGGTCGACGATGGGCTGGAAGTGCAGCAGCAGCTCCCCCTCGGCCAGCGCGCGGCTGAGCGCCATCAGCAGGTCCTGGCGGCGGGAGAGGGCCGCCTCGAGGGCCTGGTCGTAGAAGGCGGTGCGGGTGGGCTGGCCCTTGGCGCGGTAGAGCGCGAGGTCGGCGCGGCCGAGCAGCGTGGAGAGGTCCTGGCCGTCGAGCGGGCAGTAGGCGATCCCGGCCGAGAAGCCGATGTGCACGAACTTCCCGTCGAGCCCGACGGGCGGGTCCATGGCCCGTCGCATCTGCTCGAGGGCCCGCTGCACCTCCTCGGGCGGGCCGGGCAGCAAGGCCGCGAACTCGTCGCCCCCCATCCGGAAGATCCGCCCCTCCGGCGGCAGCGCCGCGCGCAGGCGGCGGGCCGTCTCCTGCAGCAGCCGGTCGCCGGCGGCGTGCCCCAGGGTGTCGTTGACGGCCTTGAAGCCGTCGAGGTCGATGAGGACCACCCCGCCCGGGCCCTCCTGGCACATCGAGCCCTCCTCGCGCAGGCGGCGGCGGTTGGGCAGCCCGGTCAGGGCGTCGTGGTAGGCGAGGAAGGACACCTCCTCCTGGCTCTGCTGCCAGCGCAGCCACAGAGCCATCTGCGCGGCGAAGAGGCCCGCGACGCCGGGGGCCGCCGGGGAGAGGGGGCCGCCGAGGTAGAGCACGCCGAAGACCTCCCCCTCGGCCTCGACGCGGGCGTAGAGCAGGGGCTCCGTGCCCAGCGCGGGCTCCTGCACCCGCCCCACCGCCGCCTCCGGCTCGAGGGCCCGCAGCGCCTCCGGCTCCACCCACAGCCCCTTCGGGCCGCCGTCGCCGGGCCCCACCCCCGCGACGTGGCGGTAGTGCCCTTCCGGGTCGCGCAGGAGCACGTAACCCTCCCGGGCGCCGGGGATGCGGCTCACCGCCCGCTGCAGCACCGCCTGGAAGACCTCGCGGCCGACCCCCTGCGAGAGCACCCGGTTGGTGAAGTCCAGCAGGTCCTGCCGCAGGCGCAGGTTGAGCGCGAGCTCCTCCTCCAAGGCCAGCAGGGGGCGGATGTCCACCAGCGCCCGCACGCTGCCGCCCTCGAGCGGGGCGGCGTAGAGCAGGCTGGGGATGAGGGCGCCCGCGCGGTCCTTGGCGCTGACGCGGACCCCGCGCAGCGTCTGCGCGGCGGCCGGGCGGTCGGGGTGGCGGGCGAGGCCCTGCTCCTCCCGCTCCCCCACGACGGGGAACGGCCGGCCGAGCACCTCCTCCACCCCGTAGCCGTAGGTGCTCTCGGCCGCCGGGTTCCACAGCGTGACCCGGCCCGCCTCGTCCAGGCCCACCACCGGGACCGGGACCGCCCGCAGCACCGCGCCCAGCCAGCCCACCAGCTCCTCCTCGCGGGTGACGTCGCGGCCCACCGAGGCGTAGCCCACCACCCCGCCCCCCCGGTCGTGGAGGGGGAAGAGGATCTTGTCCTCGCGCACCAGGCTGCCGTCCTTGTGCCGGTTGACGAACTGGGCGCGGAAGACCTCCCCCGCCCCCAGCGTCTTCCAGAGGTCGGCGTAGAAGGCCCCGGAGTGTTCCCCCGACTGGAAGAGCCGCGGGTTCTGGCCCAGCAGCTCCTCCCTCGAGTACCCCAGCTTGGCCTCCACGGCCGGGTTGGCGTAGACGATGCGGCCCTGCAGGTCGGTGATGAGGACGGGCTCGGGCTGCTGCTCGACGACCTGCGAGAGCTTGTGGGCCTCGGCGCGCTGGCGCAGGAACTCCACCCGCCGGCCGACTAAGGCCGCCAGCCGCTCGAGCAGCCCCAGCTCCTCGGCGGAGAAGGCGCCGGGCTCGGGGGCGTACAGCGAGAGCACCCCCAGCGCCCGCCCGCCGGCCTCGACGGGCAGGCCCAGGCTCGACTCGAAGCCGTGGGCCAGCGCCCGCTCGCGCCAGGGCGCGTAGGCCGGGTCGTCGCGGATGAGGCGCATCAGCGCCGGGCGCCCGGTGCGCAGGGCCTGCCCCGAGGGGCCCTGCCCGGCCGGGCCCTCGCCCCAGGTCACCTCCAGGCCCTCGAGGTAGGCCGTCGCCCCCGCCGCGGCCACCCGCTCGACCGCGGCGCCGGGCCGCGCCCAGCCGACCCAGGCCAGCCCGTACCCGGCCTCGACCAGCAGGCGGCAGACCCCGGCCAGGAAGGGGGCCTCCTCCTCGGCCTGGATCAGCAGGTCGGCCACCCGGGACAACACCCCGCGCGCCCGCTCGGCCTGGGCCTTCTCCGTCACGTCCACGGCCGCCAGGGCCACCCCGGCCACCAGCGGGTCGGGCAGCAGGTTGCACCCCCGCACCGACACCTGCCGCCCCCCCAGGCGCAGCACCCGGCCGTGGCTCTGCAGGGGGTGCTCGAGCAGCTCCCGGAAGAAGGCCCCAGCCTCCGCGCCCCACTGCGGGAAGGGCCCGGGGCGGGCGGGCGTGCCGTGGGCGAGCACCGGGCGGCCCCGGGCGTCGAGGAGGAAGGCCCCCCCCGCCCCCAGCGCCAGCAACGCCGCCTGGCGCTGGGCTTGCCGGGCCCACGCCAGCGCGGCGGCCAGCAGCCCCGCCACCTCGTCCAGGGCGGGCTCGAGGCCCGGCGTTCCCCCGCCCTCCGGCGAGTACAGCGCCAGCAGCCCGATCCTGCGGCCCCCCGCGCGCAGCGGCACCTGCCGGTAGCCCCCGGGCGGCTCGGCGGCCGCGGGCTCGAGGCCCCAGCCGCCCGGGGGTGAGCCGGTCTCGGCCACCCGGCGCGGGCCCGCCTCCGTGTCGAGGAACAGCGCCGCCTGTGCCCCCTCGGCCATCCCCGGCTGCTCCAAAAGCACCCGCAAGCCCCCCCGCAGGCGCTCGGGAACGGGCAGGTCTTTCAGCAGCGCCCCCATCAAGCGCCCTGCCGTGCTGTGCGTCTTCCTCATCGCGATCCGCCAACCCTCCGCCTGCGAACCTCCGGGGCTATCCCTCACCGTTGGGCCCCTGCGGGGCCGGGCCGACGTCCCCGATCGGTCAGGGGAACCACGGGCCAGAGTTGCGAGCCGATCGTCTCCTTTATTGCTCTGAACCCCGCGTCTGTCAAGGTCGAAATATCCCTGGAATTAGCCCTATCCCCGACAGGCTCTCCGATCCACGGGCCCCGCAGGGTGCTGAGCTCCTCCTGCGACTAGGCCTCTCCCTCTCCCCTGCTCCGGCCCAGGGCCGCGAGGGGCAACCCCTGACCAGCATCTGCGGTCCTGCGGTTCGTACGGGTTCGCGGTGGGCGTGGCTCCTTACCGAGGCTCAGCGCGGGCGCGAGCGCTCGAGGCTTATACCGGATTCAAAAAGATAATCACCCAAACCAAAGACCTTCAGAGGCTATCTTTTTGGACCCTCTTTTTGGACCCTAGAGCACACCCCTCCCTGACGGCCGGCGAAGCAAGCGTATCCCTTCGGTCGGGTCCGTCCCCGAATGGGGACGGACCCGACCGAATCGGGTATTACAGGGGGCGGGACACGGAGCGGACGGACCCGGACAGACGCGAAGGGCCGGGGCGGGAGATCCGCCCCGGCCCTCGCGCGGCGCTGTGCCGCTAGCGGGGGGGCCAGTAGGCCAGGCCCACGGGGTTGGTGATGTCTTTGGTGTAAGTGGGGATGTTGCCGACGCCCTCGTAGGGGCTGAGGTCGCCCTTCCGGGCCAGGTGCGCGGCGCTCCAGCGGAAGACGCCGTTCATGAAGCTGCTGCCGTAGACCGAGGCGTAGAGGTTGCCCTCGGGGTCGAAGGCCAGCCCGCCGATGCTGCCCCCGCCGTTGAAGCCGTGGACGTGGGTGAGGGGGGTGGCGTCCTGCCCCTCGACCAGGGCGGCGGGGTCGTACTCGAGCACGCTCGCGCCGGTGGTGCCCACCCACAGGCGGCCGGTGGGGCCGAAGGCGAGGGCGCTGAGGTTGCCGCGGCCCTGGGCCAGCGGGTAGGCGGTGGCGCTGCCGTAGCCGCCCGCCGCGGCGTAGCGCACCACCTGGGCGCTGCCGTTGTACGCCACCCAGAGGTTGCCCTCGCCGTCGAGGGCCAGGGACACCGGGGTGCGGTAGGCCCCGTCGGCGTTGAGGGTGAGGTCGGGCGTGGGGGCCGCGCCCAGCAGCCCGGCGGCGGGGTAGCGCAGCACCTGGCCGCCCCCGCCGGAGCCGTAAGGGGCCTGCAGCGCGACCCACAGGTTGCCCTGGGCGTCGAAGGCCAGGGCCTGCGGGCTGGAGGGAAGCGCGAAGCTGTGCAGCGGGTCGGGGCTTTGCTTGAGGCGGTCGGCCGGGTAGGCCAGCACCTTGCCCGAGAAGGCGTCGGCCACCCACAGCCGCCCCTGCGGGTCGAAGGCGAGGGCCGGGGTGTAGGTCAGGCCGCCGCCCAGGGTGGTCTCGGCCGGGGCGGTGCCGCCGGCGGGGTAGAAGAGTACGTGCCGGTTGCTGCCCATCTGGTTGGCCACCCACAGCCCGCGGGGGCTGTTGCTGGAGTAGCTGACGGTGACGGTGGTGGTCTCGCCGGGCGGCAGCACGACCTCGGCCTGGCTGAGGGCGGGGGTGTAGGTGTAGCCGCCGTGCTCGAGCGAGGCCGCGCCGATCTTGTAGGTGCCGGGGTTGAGCAGTTGCAGCAGGGTCTCGCCGCCGGCGCTGACGGTGTGCGTGTAGCCCAGCGGCCCGCTGACCGCGACGGCCGGCCGCACCCCGTCCGGCAGCCCGCTCACCACCACCCTCAGGCTGGCGCGCACGTTGTTGTAGTTCACCTGCAGGCGCGGGGTCTGCCCGGGGCCCACGCTCGCGCTCTGCACCACCTGCAGCGCGGGGCGGTCGCTGCCCTGGTTGGGGGAGTAGACCGCGTCGCCCGCGGGGGTGAGCCCGGCGGTGAGGGTGTAGGCGCCTTCGGGCAGGCACTCGAAGCGGTACACGCCCTCCCCGCTCGAGCTCCCCGAGGTCTTGGGGGCGAAGAAGAAGCCGTTGGGCCCGGTGAGGCGCAGGCCGGGCACGGTGCCGGCGGGCAGGCCGGTGACGACCACCGTCAGGGGCCCGCTGCCGCCGGGGGTCACCGTGACCTGGGCGCTGGCCTGCTGGCCGGGCTGCTCGGCGGAAGTGGCGGTGACCGTGTAGGTGCCGGGGGTGGGGGGCGCGAAGTAGGTGGCGCTGTTCATCACGTCATCGCCCGAGACGGCCCCGCCGCTGGCGGCCCAGGTGACCCCCTTGAGGCTGTTCTGGATGCTGGCCCGCAGGACCGTGCGCCCGCAGGCGGGGACGCTCGTCTGCTCCGGGCTTATCCGGACGATGACCGGCCGCTGGCTGGGCGGGGCCTGGGCGATGAGGAACTTCATGTTCAGCACCTCGTACTTGAAGTCGCTGAGCATGCCCAAGAAGAACAGCCCCACCGACTGCAGGACCTCCTTAGGCCCCGAGAAGCCGTAGCTGATGTTGGCGTTGAGGCCCATGAAGGCCTTGAAGCCGAGGTAGAGCTGCCACCAGGGGTCGCGGGTGAAGTTGGCGTCGAACTCCAGGTAGGGCACCAGGGCGAAGTCGGGCCCGTAGACCCCGTAGAAGTAGAAGTTGACCTGCGGCCCCACCCCCGCGAGCACCGAGAAGCCCTGCATCGAGCCGCCGGAGTCGAAGCTGATGCTGTGGTGCTCGGAGCTGAAGGGGTTCCAGTTCTTCCCGTCGAAGCTCACCCCGGCGGTGAGCGAGACGCTCTCCTCGGCCTTGACGTAGAACTCCGAGGTGATGCTGCCGCCCACGACGAAGCGCACGCTCACGGTGGGGTTGATCACCACCGGGAAGCCCGCCACCGAGATGTTGATGGGGGGGAGGGGCAGCACCATGAGGGGGACGGTGGCGGTGATCTGCTGGTAGATCCTCCCCTTGCCGAACACCTTGAGCTTGCCGGTCTGGCGGGCGGTGGCCGAGAAGCTGGCCTCGATGCCCTTGGCGGAGATCCAGATGCTGCCGTCGAAGGAGATGCGCAAGCAGGTCGAGCCCTCCATGAAGATGCCGTCGTCGGGCCCGTCGCCCGGGAGGATCTTCGCGCGCTTGATCTCGAGGCAGACCGGCGCGAACTCGACGTTGGGCCGGGCGGCGCTGGCGGGATAGACCTGCTGGGCCTGGGCTTTGGCCTCCGCGAAGAGCTGACGCTTCAGCTCCTCGGTCTGCGGGGTGGGGGCGGTCAGGACGCGGGCCCCCGGCAGCAGCACCTCGGCCCCGGCCAGTTGGGCCCGCACCTCCGGATCCTCGCCGTCGACCTCCTGGTAGAAGGAGAAGCCGCCCTGCTGGATCACCTCCGGCAAGGGGGCGAGGTGCGCGGTGACGGTGAGGTCGCCCCCGGCGGTGCTCACCTCCTCGACCTGGCCCAGGAAGCCGTAGGGGTTGCCGGCGGTGGACGGCAGGCCCAGGTAGCTGCCGGGCTTGAGCCCGGCCAGCGCGGCGGGGACGCCGTCGAAGCGCAGGGTCTGCACGACCTTGTCGCCCACGAGCCCGGCCGGCTCCATCGGCCGCAGGGTCTCGGCCGCGGCGCTCCGCGGGGGGAGGCCCACGGTGCCGGGCGCCAGGCGCAGCGGGGCGGCGGCGTAGGCCACCCGCACGCCGGCCCCGCGGTTGCTCGAGACCGCCACGTCCTGGGCGGCCTGCTCGGGGAGGTAGCTGTCGCCGCCGGGCAGGTTCACCGCCAGCGCCCGCACCGTGTAGACCCCGGGCGCCAGGCCGCTGAGGCGGGCGCTGGCGACGAGGGGCTGGGTGTAGCCGTCCGGCCCCACCACCACCACGTTGGCCTGCAGCCCCTCCGGCAGCCCGGCGACCTCGACGCTGAGCCCCCCGGGCGGCGGGCTGCCGGAGGGGCTGCAGG
>NZ_QXDL01000193.1:0-7586 GCF_003574345.1 Calidithermus terrae | reverse complement strand
GTGGAAGGGGTCGGCCGCGGCGGCGAGCTGGACCCGCACCACGCCGACCTTGCGGGCTAGGAAGTCCTGGGGGAGGCCCCGGACGATCTCGAGCGTCTCGGCGTAGGCGTCCTCGAGGGCCTGCGCCGCCGCCTGGTAGCCCTGCTCGAGCCCGGGCCGCACCGTGTGGCTGCCCACGCCCAGGTCGAAGAGCACCGCCGCGGGCACGATGGGCACCACCGCGTGCTCGCCGACGGGGTAGCCCAGGCCGCGCTCCTCGAGGTAGCGCAGCACCCCGCCCACGGTCTCGAGGCCGTAGGCGCTGCCCCCCGAGAGCACCACCGCCTGCACCTGCTCGACGAGGTTGGCGGGGTGGAGGAGGTCGGTCTCGCGGGTTCCGGGCGCGCTGCCGCGCACGTCCACCCCGGCCACCGCGCCGCCCTCGACCAGGACCACGGTGGTCCCGGTGAGGTGGAGGGCGTCGGTGTAGTGCCCCACCTTGACCCCCGGCACGTCGGTAATGGCGTTGAACGGCCCTGGTTTCATCCGGCTGGCCCCAGCATACCGCCAAAGGGGCGGCGGCTGGGAAGAAGGGCCCCACGAAGCCGCGGCGGGGGCCGGACCCCCCGCCGCGACCCCGGCCGGCCGCGCGGCCTACGCCGCCTGGCGGGCGGCCTCGAGCGCGCGCCGGGCCTGGCCGAGGTGGTGCCGCACGTGGAAGGGGTCGGCCTCGGCGGCGAGCTGGACCCGCACCACGCCGACCTTGCGGGCTAGGAAGTCCTGGGGGAGGCCCCGGACGATCTCGAGCGTCTCGGCGTAGGCGTCCTCGAGGGCCTGCGCCAGCGTGGCCAGGGTGGGGTAGCGCCGGACGAGGGCGTTGACGCGGGCGTCGAGGTTGGCGGTGAAGACCTCGAGCTCGTTGCCCACCGCCAGCGAGGCGATGAAGGCCTGGCTCTCCCGCTCGCTGGCGACGAGGTGGGCGAGGATCTGCTTGGCGTTCCACTTGCCCGGCGCGGGCGCGCGCTCGGCCTCGGCGTCGGTGGCGTCCGCCAGTAGGGCCCGCAGCTCGCCGATGAGCCGCTGCTTCTCGCGGGCCATCGCGCGGGCTAAGTCCTCCAGGCTCTCGGGGTAGGGGTGCAGGTTGCGCGGCCGCAGCTCCATCGGCACGGCGTGCCGCTCGGCGCCCCGGTAGAACTCGACCACGACGGTGTCCCCGGCCTTGTGCCCGCGGGTGATGGGCGGGATGTCCTGCACGCTGCGAACCTCCTTGCCGTCCATCCCCACGATCACGTCGCCCTGCCGCAGGCCCGCCGCCTCGGCCGACAGGCCCGCCAGCGTGCCCTGCAAGGCCGCGCCGTAGGCCACCGGGACCCCGTACTGCCCGGCGTTCTCCGCGGTGACGTCGCCGCCGAGCAGCACCCCCAGCATGGGGCGCTCGAGCAGGTCGAGGTGGTAGCCGCGCTCCTGGGTGCTCGCGAGCGCCGCCAGCGCCCGCCGCCACAGGGGCTCGAGCGCCGCCGGCATGGCGGGGTGGTGCACGCTCACCTCCGTCGCGCCCTCCGACTCGGCGAAGGCGATCTCGACCTCGACGGGCTGGGGGTTGTCCTTGTCGGACCAGCGCAGGCGGATGAGCTCGGGGGCCCGCACCTCGAGGTACTCCCCCACCGCGTAGAAGCCGGGCTCGCGCCAGTAGGCGTAGAAGCGCCCGCCGGGGGCGGCCTCGAGCTGCGCGTCGTAGCTGAACCACTCGCACAGCCGCGTGGCAGTGGTGAAGGCCTCGAACACGGAGGCGCGGGGGGCCTGAACGCTCTGGGTAAGGGGGGTGCGGGCCTGGGTCTCGGCAGCCATACTCTGACCTCCTCCATCCTGTATTGCCACTTGCCTATACAAGGGTGCGGGATTAAAAAAACAGGCCCGGTCAGGAGGCTCAACTCTGACCGGGCCTGTTTCAGCTCGGCTCTAGGCAGAACGCCGCGAGGGAGCTTCGGAGGTGGGCTGGCGCTGTTTACGCCGGCGGGCAGAGGCCAGGACCTGTACGGCCTCCTTCACTTTTTGCCGCAGCGAGCGCTCGACCTCGGCCTCCTGGCGGAGCCGGGCGATGTGCTCGTCGGCCTTGGCTTGCAGTACGTCGTACGTAAACTTCATAGCCAACCTCCTATGAAATGAGTGTATAGGTAGTTGGCTATATTGTCAATAGGCTATCTACTTGGGGTGGAGCAGCAGCCTGCGCAGGCCCTCGAGGGTGGCCTCCAAAGCCGCGCTGTTGACCTTGTGGAGGGTCTTGTTGCCGTGCTTCTCGAAGCTGACCAGGCCCGCCTCCTTGAGCTGCTTGAGGTGGCCGCTGGCGGTGGGCTGGCTCACCCCGAGCTGCTTGGCGAGGTCGCTCACCG
Source organism: Calidithermus terrae (assembly GCF_003574345.1). Classification (NCBI taxonomy): domain Bacteria; kingdom Thermotogati; phylum Deinococcota; class Deinococci; order Thermales; family Thermaceae; genus Calidithermus; species Calidithermus terrae. Next base: position 5,217 of record NZ_QXDL01000193.1, on the reverse strand, counting down.
TCATGGCGAAGCTCTCGTAGCGGGCGATGAGCGTCAGGAGCATGAGGCGGGTGGGGTCGGCCAGGGCCTTCATGTGCGCGGCGGTGGCCTCCACCTGGGCGCTGAGCTCTTCGTAGAAGCGCTCGCTCTGGATGCCGTAGCCGATGTAGTGGGTGTCGGCCATGTCGAAGTTGAAGCCCCCGCCCAGCGCGAAGTACAGCGGCACCACCACCAGCGAGCCCTGTCTCTGGGAGGCGCGGATCTCCTCGGCCCCCGCCTCGAACTGGACGAAGTGGTGGGGCGGCAGGGCCTCGAGCACGTCCGCGCTCTCGTGGTACTTGGCCTGGAACAGCTCGCTCGCCCGGCGGGCCTCCTCCAGCCCCTCCCCCAGCCACAAGGGCTCGAGCACCGCCCACAGGTCACTGAGCATCTGGGCGTAGCGCCGGGCCTCCTTGCCCTGCTTGAGCCGGCTGAAGCGGTCGAGGGGCCCTTGGAACTTCCTCGACTCCTTCTTCTGGCGGGCCTCGTCGCCCGCGCACTCGGCGAGCACCTTGCGGCGCTGGGCCTCGAGGTGCTTGACGAAGCGGGCCGGCAGCCTCGCCAGGTCGTCGAGCAGGCGCTGGGGGCTGGGGTCGCGGGCGTAGCCCAGGTCGGCCACGAGCCAGAAGAGGTCGAAGCCCACGTGGTCGCGCTCCGCTTCGGGCCAGAAGCTGCGGACCCGCTCCACCAGCTCGGGGTGCTGCTCGTAGAGCAGGCCCAGCCAGGGCATCTCCAGGCGCTTCTGCTGGCTATCGGGACGGTTCAGCACGTAGTAGGCGTAGGCGAGCTCGAGGGTGGGCGAGGGCACCGCCTCGACCGAGGGCGTCTCCACCTTGGGCGTGCTGAAGGTCAGGATCTCCGGGGAGTCCATAGGTCTATGCCTATGGTAGCAGACTCCGGCGGCCCCGCCCAAAGCATCCGCCGCTCACCTCGAGACAAGCCGCCCGGCACGGCCATCGGCGATCGGCTATGGGCCATGAACTGCGGACTGCCGGCGACTTCCGCGAGAAGCCTCGGAAGGGCGACGGGTGTCCTTCTGGACCGCCTGCCACAGCCTCACCGTGTTCTCGTCGGCGCGGGGGTGCTGGCACGGGCCGGGCGCGTGGCGGGGCAGAGCACGGCTTCCTCATCCCAGGGCGGCGCTGACCAGCAAGGTGCCCCCCTTGCCGTGGGGGGTGTAGCTGAAGCTGAGGCGCATAGACTTGACTTTTAGGCGACGTTGTCCTCGAACGATATAGAACTCGCGCGAAGGGTCAGGTTTGTACTCGATGACGTAAAGAGGTGTTCCTTGTTTTTCCACCCAGGGGGGCCCAACTGCGAACTCTCCCGCATATCTGAACGATTTCCTGGCGTTGTACAGTTTCCAGAACATATCATCTGGCCCGTCAAAATAGACGTCGAGCACCACCCTGGCGAACCCCTCACGGCTCATGCCCAGCTCGAGACAGTACTGGTGGGGCTGGAGGACGTGGGAGCAGGCCCGCTCGGCCTCGCGCAAGCGGCTGGGGGAGTAACCCGCCCGGTAGAGCAGGCTCGAGGGCTGGGAGGGCTATGGGCAAGCTGATCTTTCATGCCACCGCCTGCTCAGCGCCTACGGTACTCCTCATCGGTCATGCTGACCGTCCAAACGATGCTGTTGTCAGGTGCGTAAGCGGCGTTCGACTCCTCCGGCAAAAGGCAGTAGATGAAGTAGGGTGTGCCGTTTGGAAACCGCCCCTTGGTCAACATGAATTTCTCCATGTAGCGCCCGTCAAGTCCAGTAACACATACACCAGCGAAGATGGCAGCCGGACCTGCATCCTGGAAAATCCTCACTTTACCTACCATTAGAAGCATGAAGTCTCATGCTATGTTGTAATCAAACTGGCTATCGAAGCCTTCATGATTGTTTTCACTAAAGAAAACCAGCTTGAGCATTCAGCAAAAAGGAGGCTGACGGCGAAAGAAAGGGCTGTTCAGCCGTCAGCGATAAGCACAGAGCGGGGGGCCATGCGCAATACGCCATATGGCATGAGCGTCCAGCGTTCGACGTATCGCGAACAGCAATATTGGCGGATGGCTATGGTTGCAAAAACCAGACCCAGCCAGGAGGCTCGGTTCTGGCTGGGTTCGCCGCGGGCTTCGCTCTAGGTCGAGCGCCGCGAGGGAGCTTTGGAGGCTGGCCAGGGCTGCTTGCGACGGACGATGGCCAGAACTCGAAAAGCTTCGATGCCGGTCATCCGGGAGAAAGTTAGGCCCAACTCCATCCCGACCCATCGTGTACACCGACGGCTTCAACGGCTTCAAGAGCTACGACGTGCTCGACATTAGTGAGTTCAAGCACCAACGCATCAATCACGGCAAGGAACTCGTGGACGACGCAGGCAAGCACATCGATGGCATGGAGAACTTCTAGGATCAAGCCAAGCGAATCCTGCGCATACGCAAGTACAACGGCATCCCCAGGAACAACTTCGAGCCGTTCATCAAGGAGTGCGGGTTCAGATTCAACTACGGTAGTCCCAAAGAGCAACTACGGCTGCTCAAACGTTGGCTCAGGGAGGAGCGGGTAATCTAGGGCTTATCTAGGACAGCCCCTTCGCTATCGTTGACCTCGAGGGATGAAACGGAACTTACCGTTTATGAAGCGGTAGGTTCCGATCAGTGTCTTATCTCCGGTGGACGTCAAGAAATAGACCTTCACGTCCTGCCCATAACGGGGGAACTCGAGAAATAGAGTCCAGGTATCCCCAGATTTGAGTTTCTGTGACGTTGGGGTGCGAAGCCTGCTATATAGGCTTATAGACATGTCTCGTGCAATAGCGGGAAAGACCTGCTCCAAGCGCTTCCACCCGCCATCGAAAAGGTAGCTTATGTATCGCTGCCGGAAGCCCCAAGGGGTATTGAAGCTGATCTTCTCGTTAAAAACTATCAGGTCGCCTCCAAGCACTGTAGAGCGCCAAACCACCACTTCGCAGTAACCCTCACCGTGCTCGTACCGGAAATAGCCGTTTTCCTCGTCTAGGGTGATCCCCTCATACCTGGGGTTGGGTGCATTGACTGGGCATAGGCTTTTCGCATCGGCTGGGGCATATTTCAGGTAGAAGCTAATGCTTCTAGTTGCCAGGGATATAGAAAACAAAACTATGCTGGCTAAAGTTACAGCGATTGCAATATTCAGAACAGCTCTCATATTTAATTGGATTTTACCAAACTCAGAACCGCCACCCACCACCACTTATGGTTAACTACACTCCTCCAGGGCCATACATTATCCTCGCCTTTTGCTCCTTCACCTACCGAACCTTCTTTGGCATTTGCGTTTGCATAGTTTGTTCGCTCTTTATTAGTTGAATACATAGCAGTAATCGGATCACTACCACCATAAGTACTCAGATCGGCTAATCCATTAGGATCGTCCACAACTAATCCAACGTTATTCATGCCTTGCAAACGAACTATATGACCCCTAACACTCATGATAATGCTGTTACCGGATTTTAGCTCGGGCAATACGGTTGTTTCCCACCAATCTTGCGGCATTCTAGAGTTGGCCCCCGGGTTTAACAGGAATTTGACACTCACATCGTACCTCTGGCCGTCTATCTTGACATAGAGGGATTCAGCAAGCCCTTTCCACCCGTTATTTCCCGGGCTTTCCCTGTTCCAATAGCGGATATTTTTTCTGCCGTAATCTTCTAGTGCATCCTCAAACTGTTTCTTCTGGTCGGGGTTTTTTATTCCTAACACCTCAAGGGCCATTGCCAAGGAGGTTAAATTGCACATCTTCCAACCAATTTTACTTCCATTCTCAGTACTATTGTTGTCTCGTTGATTCCGGTAGATAACCTTAGTCTGTAGCAATAGATATAGGTTTCCGCGCTCAATTTCATCTTTCACGAGAGAGATTCGCCTTCGAGCCTCTTGTATTTGATCAACAGAGTATCTAGGGGTTTTTCGTTTAAACCCCATCAGTTGATCTAAATCATCTGGCTTGTCAGAGCTCTCTTGCCGTTTCCTCGTGGCATCTTCCGCTTCCACAAAGGGTTCAGTTTGAATTTCCTGAATGAGATTAGTGCCTCTGGGGGTCTGCTCAATGCCTGTGGCAGAAGCACCCTCTATGAGGGGATCAGAAGAAGGTTCCAGCACAAGATTATCGAAAACCAGGTCCTTACGGTCGTCGGGCTTGGGGCTGGGGTCGCGCTCGTCCACGATCCTGACGTAATCCACCAGCAGGGTGTTGTCGTTCTGGTACCGGCCCCGGACCAAGGCCCCGTGGTCGGTGCGCTCGAGGTAGAAGCTGCCGTTCGGCAGGACCGCGCCGGTCATCCTCCAGGTGATCCCGCTGCCCGGCGTCACCCTGTAGAGTGCGGAGAGCCGCCCGTCGGGCGCGCGGTGGATCTTCAGGTCGAAGGCGATACCTTGCCCGCCCTGCGGGGCGGTGCCCCGGTAGTAGCGGGTCCAGGCCTCGCCGGGCTTGGCCTCGGCCTTGCGCTGGAGGGCGGGTGACGCTTGGGCAACTGCAGGTTGGGGCTCCTCCCCCCGGTAGGCCCGCAGCAGGCCGGCCTTCAAGCCCTCGGCCCTCCCCAGGAAGGTCAGCACCGCCTCCAGCAGGGGCATCCCGGTGGCCGCCTCGGCTTTGTGAAGGGCGTGGGCTACTTCGGCAGCGCTCGAGCCCCGCCGGTAGGCCCGGGCCAGCTCGTGGGCCACGGCGCGGTACGCCCCCCGCAGGGCCAGGGCGCTGCCCTCGTCCAGGACCCGCCGCCCGTCGGCGGGGAGCTCCACCTCCAGCCCCGCGGCCAGCCCCAGCCGCAGGGCCGGGCGGGGCACGAAGCCCCGGCCGGCCTGCTCGGCCTGCTCCTCCAGGGCGGGGTCGGGGTCGAGGCCGGGCCGGGCCAGGCCCCGGCTCTGCTGCAGCACGTGGGCGGCCTCGTGGGCGAGGAGCCGCTGCCCGGCCTCGCTTTCCGGGTCGTAGGCGCCCCTGCGGAAGAAGACGTCGTTGCCGGAGGTGAAGGCCTCGGCGCCCAGCGCCCCGGCCAGCTCGTCGGCCTCCTCGTCGGCGTGGATGACGATCCTGGGGAGGGGGGCGCCCAGGTGCGCCTCCAGCCGGGAGTGCAGTTCGGCGGGGAGGGGCTGGCCCTTGCCCCGGCGGGCCTCGAGGCGCTCCGCGAGGCCGCCGGGAGCCTCCCGGGTCTCCTCGAGCCGCCGCCGGTAGCGCTG
>NZ_QXDL01000192.1:0-7635 GCF_003574345.1 Calidithermus terrae | reverse complement strand
CCCCAGCACCCGCCGCAACCCCTCGGGGGTGTTGGGGTCGGCCAGGAGCTTTTGCACGGCCTGGGGGTCGCCGGCCTCGAGCGCCGCCCTCAGGGCGCGTTCCTGCTCCTCGAAGCGCCGGGCGATCTGGGCCTTGACCTTCTCGGCGTCGAAGGAGAGCTGCGCCCCGGCCTCGCCCCCTGCCGTGTTGCCCGAGAACTGCAACTGCGCGCGCAGGGCGGGGGGGAGGTCGGCGGTGGCGGCCTGGACGCGCGGGGTGAGCTCGGCGCTGAAGGTGTTGGCGAAGATGCTGCCCAGCACCGCGACCCCGATGGTCGAGCCCATCGAGCGGAAGAACAGCGCCGAGCTGCTGGCGACGCCGGTCATCTGCGGCGGGACCGCGTTCTGCACGGCCAGCGTGTACAGCGGGATGGCCGGGCCCAGCCCCAGGCCCATCAGGATCATCTTGAGCGTGACCTCGGCCTGGGTGGACTGGGGCGTGAGGGTGAAGCCCATGATGATGAAGGCGGCCGCCAGGACCACGATGCCCGCGAGCATCAGCGGCTTGTAGCGCCCGAAGCGCGAGACGAGCTGCCCGGAGATGACGTTGCCGAAGACGATCCCGAAGGTCAGGGGCGTGACGGTGAGCCCCGAGTTGGTCGCCGACAGCCCCACCACGATCACCATGAACAGCGGCAGGAACACGATGGCCGCCAGGAAGCCCGCCCCCAGCACGAAGGAGGCCGCGTTGCCCACCGCGAAGGTGCGGTTGGCGAAGAGCGAGAGGGGGAGGATGGGCTCCTTGACCCGCCGCTCGGTCAGCAGGAAGCCCGCCAGGCCGGCCAGGGCCAGCGCGAACATCCCCAGGATCTGCCAGGAGCCCCACAGGTAGCCGGTCTCGCCGGGGCTGAGCTGGGTCTTGCCCAGCGACAGCGCCAGCAAGAGCGGCACGGTGAACACCAGCAGCCACGCCGCCCCCAGGTAGTCGATCACCGGCCTGCGCTGGGAGAGCCGCAGCAGGGGCATCCGCAGCACGATGAAGGCCAGCGCCACCGCCCCGACGGGCAGGTTGACGAAGAAGACCCAGTGCCAACTGATGTTGTCGGTGAGGAAGCCGCCCACCAGCGGCCCCACCACGCTGCTCAGCCCGAACACCGCGCCGAAGAGCCCGGTGTAGCGCCCGCGTACCGCGGGGGGGAAGATGTCGGCGATGATGGCGAAGGCGGTGGTGAAGAGCCCCGCCGAGCCCAACCCCTGCAAGGCCCGGAACAGGATGAGCTGCACGGCGCTCTGCGCCAGCCCGCACAAGAGCGAGCCCAGCAGGAAGATGCTGATGGCCGTGATCAGCACGGGCTTGCGCCCGTAGAGGTCGGAGAGCTTGCCGTAGATGGGCACGAAGACGGTGGAGGTCACGAGGTAGGCGGTGGTGATCCAGACGTAGAGCGAGGGCTCGATGCTCAGGTCGCGCTGGATGGCGGGGCCCGCCGTAGCCACGATGGTCTGGTCGAGGGCCGCCAGCAGCAGGCCCAGCAGGGTGCCCAGCAAGGTGAACAGGCGTTCTTGTGGGGTGAGTTCGGGGGTTTTGAACGGTGTGGGTGCTGCCATAGGTCCTCCGTATAAATAAGGCAGTTTTACTGCGCCCCTGCCCGCGCGAATGTACAGCACGTTACCCGGTGGCCCCTCCCGGGCCGGGCCGGCGGCGGCCAGGGGTCGCGCCGCACGCTCGAGGCGGCGGGGCGCGGGAGAGCCTCCCGCGCCCCTGGCTGTCCTCAGCCCTGAAGCCCCTGCTTGATGGCCTCGAACTCCTCGAGCGTGATCTCCCCCCTGGCGAAGCGGGCGCGGGCGACCTCGAGGGCGCTGTCGCGGTGCCAGAAGGGCTTCCAGTCCTCGTGCCCCTGCTCGCGCTCGAGGCCCGCCTTGATGCGCTCGTACTCCTCGCGCCCGATCTCGCCCTTGGCGAAGCGCTCGCGGGCCGCGTCCAGGGCGCTGTCGCCGCCGAAGGGCCCGCCCGCGTAGCGCATGCGCCGGCAGGGGCCCCGGCCCCAGTCGCCCCGCCCGCCGTGGCGGCCCCACACCAGGAAGCGGAAGACCCAGAACAGGAAGACGAAGAACAGCAGCGTGCCCAGAAAGTTCAAGAAGCCCAGGCCGAAGCCCCCGTAATGCCCCATTGCCATCGGTTCCATCCTCATTCTCCTTTGGCGCCCGGTCTTCGCCGAGCGTTGGCCAAAGGGTAGGGCAGGGGCTGTGAACGGCGGGGGCGGGTTGTGTGAACGCGGTGTGAACGAACCGGCTTCGGCGCTTGACGAACGGCTGACATAAGGGGGGGAGACTCGAGGTCATGAAGCCTCGAGTGTTGATCCTGTGCACCGGCAACTCGGCCCGTAGCCAGATGGCCGAGGGGATCGTGCGGGCAGTGGCGGGCGACGCCGTCGAAGTGATGAGCGCGGGGCTCGAGCCCAAAGGCCTCAACCCTTACGCGGTGCGGGTCATGCGGGAGATCGGCATCGACATCGCCCACCACGCCTCCAAGGACGTGCGCGAGTTCCTGGGCCAGTCCTTTACCTACCTCATCACCGTCTGCGACGACGCCAAAGAGCGCTGCCCCATCTTTCCGGGAGTGATCTACCGCCTGCATTGGCCCTTCGAAGACCCCGCGGCCTTCGAGGGCAGCGAAGCGGAGACCCTGGCCAAATTCCGCGAGGTGCGGGACCAGATCCGGGAGAAGGTCGAGGGGTGGTGGGCGACTCTGCCGACCGGCCGTTCCTGAGGCCGCTGTGGGCTACCCCGCCCGGTTAAAGAAGTAGGGGCGCAGCGTGCTGCGCCCCTGCCGGGGACTGACGGTCTCCTAGCTCGAGGCCCCGGCCTTCGGCTTGGGCCCCTCGCCCGGCGGGGTGCCGCCTTTGGACTTGCGGGTCAGGCCCGACCGGCGCTCGCTCTTGCGGGTGTAGCCCATGGCCTCGTAGAGGGCGCTGTCCGGGCCTAGGGCGGCGTCGGCCAGCACCGCGGCCACGACCCGCATGCGGGCGGCGAGGGAGACCTGGTCGGCCCGGTCGCGCTCGGCCTGGGCCTCGAGCAGCTCGTTCTGGAGCTGGGCGATGCGTTCGCGGGCTGCGAAGGAAGGGGCGATGAGGGCTCTGAACTCTTCGAGGGTCATATCGGCCAGCCTGCGCTCCGGGGCCAACTGGCTCCACGCGACCTCGGCGGCCTGGATCTTCTCCAGGGCGGATTTCGGATTACCGGCCATTCAACACCTCCCTCACGGGTATGCCCTGTGCGGGCGGGCATCATAATTGCGCTTTGATTCCAAAAATGTCAAGGTGGACCCCGTCCAGTCGCCCTCATCCGGTGGCTTGCCGGCCCTTTAGGCTCGACAGGAAGAAAACTCCTGCGCCGGAGAAGCCTTTTCTCCTTCGTGGGGGAAAGTCTCTTAGGAGGAAGAGACTAATTCCGCTTAACAAGAAAAGAATTCTTACGCGCAGGAAGGGTATTCCCCCGGACAGGAGCATAAGTCCGGCGCATAGGATGAGCACTCTCCTGCGGGAGAAAGCCCTTCTCCCGCACGGGAAAACCCTTCCTCTCGAGCCGCGCTGGTCAGGGCCGGGCCTCACCCGGCCAACGGGGCAACGCCCCATGGCGCTCTGCCGGGGGTGGCCCATCGCTATAGGTGCCGGGGCGCTCGAGCGCGCCCCGGGAAGAGCCGGACGCTGGAGGGGCCGCCCCTGCGCCTCGGTCCCCGTGCCGCGGCACGGCCCCAACCCCCTCCGCCCGCCTGACCCCTGATGACAATTCCCTGACACAAGCCGAGCAGTCTGGAGCCGTGGAGGTTACGCCGATGAAACGAGCACTCGTTGCCGCCGCCGCCCTGCTGGGGCTGGCCTCGGCCCAGGTGACCCTGACCGGGGCCGGGGCCACCTTTCCCGCCCCGCTCTACACCGAGAAGTACATCCCCACCTTCTCCAAGCTCGCCAACGTCAAGATCAACTACCAGGCGGTGGGCTCGGGGGGCGGGCAGCGCCAGCTTTTGGACAAGGTGGTGCAGTTCGCCGGTTCGGACGCCCCCCTCACCGACGCCCAGATGAAGGAGTACCAGGACAAGACCGGCAGCGCCGTGCTGCACATCCCCGCCGCCCTGGGGCCGGTCGCCATCACCTACAACCTGCCCGGCGTCAACGAGCTGCGCCTCGACGCCGACACCCTCGCCGCCATCTACCTGGGCAAGATCGTGCGCTGGAACGACCCCCGCATCGCCGCGCTCAACCCCGGCGTCAACCTGCCGCGCCAGGTGATCTCCGCCGTGCACCGCTCGGACGGCTCGGGCACGACCTACATCTTCACCGCCTACCTCTCGGCCATCTCCGCCGAGTGGAAGAGCAAGGTGGGGCAGGGCACCGCCGTCAACTGGCCGGCCTTCAGCAGCCTCGCCAACCGCGGCAACGCCGGCGTGGCGGGCCTGGTGCAGAAGTCGCCGGGGGCGGTGGGCTACGTCGAGCTGGCCTACGCGCTCGAGAACAACCTCCCCATCGCCAGCGTCAAGAACGCCGCCGGCAACTTCGTCAAGCCCAGCCTGGCCAGCGCCAAGGAGGCCGCCGAGGGCGTGGACCTGCCCAACGACCTGCGCCTGGTCAACCAGGTGGTCAACACCAAGGACCCCGCCGGCTACCCCATCGTGGGCATGACCTGGCTGCTGGTCTTCCAGAAGCAGGAGGTCACCGCCAAGAGCCGCGAGCAGGCCAAGGCCGTCGTGGACTTCCTCAACTGGGTCATCACCGACGGGCAGGAGCTCAACGAGTCGCTCAAGTACGTGCGCCTCTCGCCCAAGGTGGTCAACCAGGCCAAGGCCCTCATCGCCACCATCACCTACAACGGCCAGAAGCTCTGAGCAGGAGTAGTTTAGACTCGAAAAGCGGAGGGGTGAGCCCATCCCGCGTCGCCTGCATGGCCCCGGCCGTGCAGGCCCGGTCACGGAGAACCCCGCTCGCCCCTCCCCGGAGAACGCAATGGAACCTGTCCAAACGCGCAGCATCCACGTAAGCCAGTCACCGCTCTACCGTGCGCTGGGCGACAGGCTGTTCGTCGGCGCCATCCTCGTCTTGTGCCTGCTGGTGATCGGCATCGTGCTGGTCATGGGCTGGCAGTTGGGGTCGGCGGGGAGCGAGGCGCTGGCGGCGTTTGGTTTTTGGGGCTTCCTCTCGGGCAGCACCTGGGATCCCGTGCAAAACATTTACGGAGCCTGGCCCTTCATCCTGGGCACCCTCCTGACCAGCCTCGGCGCGCTGGCGCTGGCCTTTTTCCCGGCGCTGGCGGTGGCGATCTTCGCGGTGGAGTATGCCCCCCGCTGGCTGGGCAGCGCGCTGAGCTACGCGCTCGAGCTCCTGGCCTCCCTGCCCAGCGTGATCTACGGGCTGTGGGGCCTGTTCGTGCTGGTCCCGGCGGTGCGGGCGGTGCAGGAGAGTGTCTACTTCTGGGCCGCCGACTACGCCCCCTTCCTGCTGCCCCTGCTGGGCAACCCCATCGGCATCGGCATGACCAGCGCGGTGCTGGTGCTGGCGGTGATGATCATCCCCTTCGCCGCCACCTTGGCCAAGGACTCCATCGCCCTGGTGCCCGCCGCCCAGCGCGAGGCGGCCTACGGCCTGGGGGCGACCAAGTGGGAGGTGATCCGCCTGGCCATCCTGCCCTACGCGCGCGGGGGCATCCTGGCCGGGGTGATCCTGGCCCTGACCCGCGCCCTGGGCGAGACCATGGCGGTGGTGATGGTCATCGGCAACAGCAACAAGCTGCCCTTCACCCTCTTCGGGCCCGCGACCACCATCCCCTCCGCCGTCATCAACGAGTTCGGGGAGGCCCAGGGCTTGCAGCTCTCGAGCCTGCTGGCCCTGGGCTTCATCCTCTTCCTCATCAGCGGGGCGCTCAACCTGCTGGCCGCCTGGATCGTCAAGCGCATGAGCGTGGAGGGACGGCTGTGAGGCCCGGCGGCAACCTCGAGCGGCGCAAGCTCTTCGACCGCTTCATGCTGGGGCTGCTGATCCTGGGCAGCCTGCTGGTGGTCGCCCCGCTGGTGCTGGTGCTGGGAAAGGTCTTCCTCACCGGCCTCTCGGCCCTCAACCTGGCCTTCTTCGTCGAGCCCTACCGCCCGCTCGACGAGGGCGGCGGCGGGCTGGCCCACGCCATCGTCGGCACGCTGATGATGAACCTGCTGGCCCTGCTCATCGGCGGGCTGCTGGGCCTGGCGGGGGGCATCCTGCTCTCGGAGTACCCCGACCACCCCGTCAACCCCTTCCTGCGGGTCATCTCCGACCTGCTCAACGGCCTCCCCGCCCTGCTCAAGGGGCTGGTGATCTACACCCTCTTCGTCATCCCGATGGGCCGCTTCACCGGCCTCGCCGGGGCGCTGGCGCTGGCGCTGGTGATGGTGCCCATCGTGCTGCGGGCCACCGAGGGGGTGCTCAAGCTGGTGCCCTGGAGCGTGCGGGAGGCCGGCCTGGCGCTGGGCTTGCCCCGCTGGCGGGTCATCCTCTCGCTGGTGCTGCCCTCGGCGCTGCCCGGGGTGATCACCGGGCTGATGCTGGGCTTCGCCCGCGCCGCCGGGGAGGCGGCCCCGCTGTACTTCACGGCGGGCGGTAACCTCAACCTGAGCTTCAGCCTGGGCGACCAGGTGGAGAGCCTGGCCCTGACGATCTACAAGTACGCGGGCGAGCCCTCGCCGGTGCGGCAGGAGCAGGCCTGGGCGGCCTCGCTGGTGCTGACGCTGCTGGTGCTGGCCGCCAGCCTGCTGGCCCGCTGGGCCACCCGCAAGCGATAAAGGTGATGACCATGAACGAGCAACGACCCCTGACGGTCCCGCCCAAGCTCGAGGCGGCTCGAGCGGGCGGGCTCGAGGCCGACCTCAAGCCCCGCATGGAGGCGCAGGGCCTCACGGTGTACTACGGCAAAAAGGTGGGGGTGGGCAACGTGAGCATGCCCATCTACGCCAACCGCGTCACCGCGCTCATCGGCCCCTCCGGCTGCGGCAAGACCACCTTCCTGCGCGCCCTCAACCGCATGCACGACCTCACGCCCGTCGCCCGCGTCGAGGGCAAGGCCCTGCTCGACGGCCAGGACATCTACGCCCCGGGCGTGGACCCGGTGGACGTGCGCCGCCGCATCGGGATGGTCTTCCAGAAGCCCAACCCTTTCCCCACCCTCACCATCTACGACAACGTGATCGCCGGGCTCAAGCTGCTGGGCGTGCGCCGGAAAAACGTGCTGGACGAAGCCGTAGAGCGCTCCCTGCGGCAGGCAGCCCTGTGGGACGAGGTCAAAGACCGCCTGCGCGCCCCCGGCATGAGCCTCTCGGGCGGCCAGCAGCAGCGGCTGTGCATCGCCCGCGCCCTCGCCGTCGAGCCCGAAGTCCTGCTGATGGACGAGCCCACCAGCGCCCTCGACCCCATCTCCACCCAGTCCATCGAAGACCTGATGAGCGAGCTCAAGAAGCACGTGACCGTCGTGATCGTCACCCACAACATGCAGCAGGCGGCCCGCGTCTCCGACTTCACGGGTTACTTCCTCACCGGCGAACTCGTGGAGTTCGGCCCGACCAGCCAGGTGTTCACGATGCCCAAGGATCCGCGCACGGAGGCGTACATCACGGGGCGGTTCGGGTAGGGGGTGGTGGGG
>NZ_QXDL01000191.1:0-7660 GCF_003574345.1 Calidithermus terrae | reverse complement strand
AGTGCGCATCGCCAGCGAGTTCCGCCACCCCGAAGTTGCCCCCGCCCCCGCCGCGCAGGGCCCAGAAGAGGTCGGGGTGGCGGAACTCGCTGGCGATGCGCACTCGGCCCTCGGCGTCCACGAGCTCGACCTCCTCGAGGCAGTCGCAGGTCAGGCCGTAGCGGCGCGAGGTCAGGCCGAAGCCCCCGCCCAGCGTCAGCCCGGCGATGCCCACCGTGGGGCAGGTGCCGCCGGGGAGGGTGAGGCCGAGTTGCCCCAGCCGCTGGTAGAGCTGGATGAGCTGGGCCCCCGCGCCCACGTCGGCGGTGCGGCGGTCGGGGGAGACGCGCACGGCGTGCAGGTCGCTCACGTCGAGCACTAAGCCCCCCTCGACCAGCGAGAAGGCCTCGTAGCTGTGCCAGCCGCCGCGCACCCGCAGGGGCATCCCCCGCTCCCGCGCGAAGCCCAGGGCGTTGCGCACGTCCTCGACCGACTGGCAGAAGACGACGAGCGCCGGGCGCACGTCGAAGCGCTCGTTGTAGTTGCGGCGGGCCGCGTCGTAGCCGGGGTCGCCGGGGCGCACGACCCGCCCGGTCAGCCCCACGGGGGCCTCCTCCTGGGGCGTCTGGGGCTAGGGGTTATGGACAGCAGGGGCATGCTCACCTCGTGCGCCCGGCGGGGCGTGGGGCAACGCTAAGGGGCCGGGCTGATGAGCCCCGGAAACGGGCCTGAGGAGGGGCTGAGCGCGCTCAGGGGCGGCTGGCCCGCAGCCGGTCGTACTCGGGCCGGGCGTGGCGGGGCAGGCGGCAGCGCTCGAGGGCCTCGAGCGCCCGCGCGGCCCAGGCGCGCTGTTCGGGGTCGCCGTGCTCGAGGGCGGCCTGGCAGAGCGCGAGCTGGGCGGTGGGCACCTGCACGCGCGCGTGCAGCTCGAGCGCCCGGGCCAGGGCGGGCGCGGGGTCTTTGCCCAGGCGGGCTCGCACCACCGCCAGCCGGGCCCAGGCCATGCCCAGCAGGTTGGGGTCCTGGGCGTGCCGGGTGAGCCACTCGAGGTGCCCGGCGGCCTCGGCCGGGCGGCCCAGCAGCATGTGGGCGTGGGCCACGTTGGAGCGCAGCAGCTCGGTGACGACGTAGTTGCCCAGGGCCAGGGCCTCCTCCGCGTGCGGCAGGCCCTCCGCGGGGGTGCCCTCGGCGTTGTGGGTGTACTGCAGGTCGTTGGCGGCGAGGATCTGGTTGGCGGCGCTGCCCATCGCCTTCGACTCGCGCAGGGCCTCGTGCAGCAGGGCCTTGGCCTCGGCGAAGCGCCCCTGGCTGCCGTAGGCGAAGCCCAGCACCGAGAAGAGGTGGAGCCGCTCGAAGCTCGGCGGGCGGGCGCGGTAGCGGGGGAGGAGGGGCTCGAGCGCCTCCAGCGCCTCCTCCCCGCGCCCCAGGCGCACGAGGATGAAGCCCCGCGAGAAGCGCATCTCGTCGGCGAGCTCCTCGTCGCCGGCGCCCTCGGCCAGGCGCAGCGCCTCCTCGATGGCCGCCTCGGCCTCGGCGTGGCGCCCCTGCCACATGGCGGCGGTCTGGAGGGCGTCGAGGGCCTTGATGCGGGTGTGGGGGTCGTCGGAGTGCTCCAGGATGCCCCGCGCCAGCCGCTCGGCCTCGTCCAGGCGGCCCAGGGCCACCAGCGGGTAGGTCAGCATGACCTGGGCCTCCCGCCGCTGCGCCGCGTCGGCCGCGGTCTGCAGGGCCTGTTCGTAGAAGCGCACCGCGTCGTCGAAGCGGCCCAGGCGGTGGGCCATGGCCCCGGCCTCGAGCAGCCAGGGCGTGGCCCGCGCCGGCTCGCCGCCCTCGAGCCAGTGCCGGGCGACCTGGGTGGGGGAGCGGCCCGGGGCCTTCTCCAGCGCGGCGGCGGCCGAGCGGTGCAGCCACCGCCCCACCGCCTCGGGGGTGCCCGCCCGCACCGCCTCGAGCAGCAGGTCGTGGCTGAAGGCCTCGCCCGCCATCACCTGCGCGGCCTCCAGCTCCCGCCAGGCCCCCGCCATCGCGAAGGGCGGGCGCCCCAGCACCGCGCACGCCAGCTCGAAGGTGAAGCCGCCCTCGAGCACCCCCGCCGCCTGCGCGAGCTGGAGCGCGGCCGGGGAGAGCCGCCCCAGGCGGTGCTCGATGAGCTGGCGGACCTTGCCCGCCAGCGGCAGCCGCCCCGGCCAGCCCCCCGCCAACTGCCCGGTCTCGTGCAGGTGGCGCAGGGTCTCGAGCGCGAACAGCGGGTTGCCCCCCGTGAAGCGGTGCAGCGCGGCGGCGAAGTCCGCGGGCACCCCGAGCTGCCCCAGCAGATCGCCCACCGCCGGGGCGGGGAGGGGCTCGAGCTCGACCAGCACCGCCGCGCCCGCCTCCACCAGCCCGCGCACGGCGGCCTCGGCCTCGGGGGGGAGCTCGCCCTTGCGGTACACCTCGATGACGCGCGAGACCCCGCCCTCGCCCCCCAGCGGGAAGGCTTGGCCGAGCGTGTAGGCCCCGAGCTCGGCGCTGGCGGGGTCGAAGAGGTGGAGGTTGTCAACCACCTGGGCCGCCACGCCCTCCGAGCCCCGCCGCAGCAGCTCGGAGGCGGCCTCGAAGAAGCGCAGCTTGTCGGGGCCCTTGCCCAGGGGCGGGGCGGGCTGGCCCGCGGCGAGCTCGGGCAGCAGCCGCGAGAGCTCGTGGCGCACCCAGGCGGGCAGGGCGTCGGGGGGGCAGCGCTCGAGGTAGAGCCGGAAGTTGCGCGCGGCGGTGGCGTAGGGCACGCCCGCGTCGCCGGGCCGCCCGTCGAGGCGGAGGAAGGCGCCCTTGCTGGCGGCGAAGTCGAGGGCCAGGCGGGTCTTGCCCACGCCCGCCTCGCCGGCCAGGAAGACGATCTGCCCCTTCTGCCAGGCCTCCTCCATCCGCGCCCACTCGCGCTCGCGCCCCACCAGCCGCGGGGGGTGCAGCAGCGCCAGCGGCACGGCCTGGCGGGGCGGGGCCGGCCGGGGCGGGCGCGCGCCCTGCTCGATCTCCCGGGCCAGCCGCAGGGTCTCGGGCAGGGGCCCGGCGCCCAGCTCCTCGAGCAGGGCCTGCCGGCAGCGCTCGAAGGCGGCCAGGGCCGCGCCGCGGTCGCCCCGCAGGTAGTGCAGCCGCATCAGCCGCCGGTAGGACTCCTCGGAGAGGGGCTCGAGCCGCACCGCCTCCTGGGCCCAGCGCAAAGCCCGGTCGTACTCCCCCGCCGCCTCGCGGCGGGCGGCCTCGTCGAGGACGGCGTGCAGGCGCAGCTCGCGCAGCTCCTCGCGCAGCGCGAGCAGCCACTCGGCGAAGTCGGGGGCGTCGTCGTAGTCGAAGCCCTCGAGCAGTTGGGCCTGGGCACCGGGCTCGAGCACCCGGTCGAGGCGCACCGCCGAGAGCTGGGCCACGTCGGCGGTCACGCCCTCGCGCAGTTGGATGAAGTCCTCGCCCGCCACCACGTCGGCCCCCGACAGGCGCAGGCGGCGCAGGAGCTGGCGCATGTTGTTGCGGGCGGCCTCGTCGCCGGAGCCGGGCCACAGCCAGCCGGCGAGCTTGTACTTCGGGGTCGGCCCCTCCAGCGCCAGGTAGGCCAGCACGGCCGCGGGCTTGCGCTCGAGCTTGAGCTCTCCGGCGGGGGTCAGGAGCCTCGGCGGGCCCAGCAGGCGAAGGGCGTACATGGCGGCTGCGTCGCCCTTGATCATAGCGCGGGGCCTGGAGCGGGCTGCCGGGCGTAACGGCGGTTTAACGTCGGGCCGCTAAGATGGCCCTGTGACCCGGGAAGAACCCACGGTGGACGGGCGGGAAGCGCGCCCGGTGCCGCTCGAGCTCGGCGAGCGCCTGCGCCCGGTGCTCTCCCGCCGGGCCGGGCTGGCGCTGGGGCTGTGGGGCGCGCCGGGCATCGGCAAGACCCACGCCGTGCGCGAGCTGCTGCGGCAGACCCCCTGCCGCAGCTTCAGCCTGCACGCCACCGCCGCGCTGCCCGCCCTGGCGCGGGAGGTGGCCCGGGCCGTGCCCCGCCGGGGCTTCCCGGCCTGGGCCGAGGCCCTGCTGGGGCGGCTGGGGCGCGGCGAGCACGTCGAGGGCGAGAAGGTGGCCTCCGCGCTGGGCGCGCTGCTGGCGGCCCAGGCCCCGGTGGTGCTGCACCTGGAGGACCTGCACGAGGCCCCGGCCGAGCGGCTCGAGCTCGTGCAGCAGCTCGCCCGCATGACCCTGCGCAGCAAGGGGGTGGCCCTTTTGGTGACGAGCCGCGTGTCGCCGCCGGAGCCTCTGGCGGCCTTGCAAGTCGAGCCTCTGTCCCGCGAGGGTTCGCTGGGGCTGCTCGAGGCCGAGCTGGGCGCGAGCGTTCCTGAAGAGGTGGCTGCTTGGATCTACGAGCGGGCCCGGGGCAACCCGCTGTTCACGCTGGAATACCTCCGCCACCTGGCCCGCCAGGGCCACCTGTGGAACGACGGCAACCGCTGGCACTGGCGGCCCCCCCTCAAAGGCGAAGTGCCGCTGACGATCGAGGCCCTGATCGAGCAGGCCCTGAAGGGGGCCGCCCGGGAAGGCGCGGCCGCCATCGCGGCCCGGGCGGTGCTGCCGCTGGAGGCCGAGAAGGCGGTCTGGGCCCACGTCGCCGCGCTCTCGCCGGAAGCCCTGGAGCTCGAGGAGCACCGCCTCGAGGCGGCCGGGGTGTTGCGGGGCGGCGAGTTCGCCCACCCGCTCTACCGCGAGGTGGCCTTGCAAAGCCTCGACCCCGAGCAGTACCGGCAGTTGGCGCGGAGGGCCCTGGAGGCCCTCGAGCCCGCCCCGCCGGAGGCGCAGGTGCTGGTGCGCCTCGTCGAGGCCGCGCGGCTGCCCGCCCAGGAGTCGCGGGAGCGGCTCGAGCTCGCCGCCGCCCGGGCCGAGGCCGGGGGGGAAGGGGTGAAGGCGGCGCGCTTGAGGGCCGCGGCGGTGGCGTACGCCGCCCACAAGGCGGGCCCCGCCCTGGAAGCGGCCCGGGCCCTGCGCTCCTTCGACCCGGGCGAGGCCCTCCGGTTGGCCGAACTGGCGGTGGCCGCCGACCCCGGCCAGGCCGAGGCCGTCCACCTCCTGGCCGAATTGCTCACGGCCCGGGGCCGGATGGCCGAGGTGGAGGCGGTGCTGGCCCAGTTGCCCCCGGGTGAGCGCCAGGGGCCGGGCTGGGCGGCGCGGCTCCTGATCCTGCGGGCTTTGGTCGGGGACTTCTCCGGGGCGCTCGAGGTCTGGCGCGACAACCCCGCTCTGCACGACGTCCCCGACCCCGAGGTGCTTTACCAGGCCTCCTTCGCCCACTCTGCCACCGGGAACGCGAAGGCCGGCCTGGAGATCGCCGCGCGGGCCCTCGAGCTGCCCGCGCTCACGCTGGAGCAGAGGGCCAAGCTCTACAGCGCCCGCGCCGGGGCCTACTACTACCTCAGCGAGTACCCCCAGGCCGATGCCGACTACGCCGAAGCCCTCCGCCTGGCGCGGGAAAGCGGCCTGCCCAAGCCCGTCGCGCACATTTCCTTCAACCGCGCCTACACCCTGGGCCTGCTGGGTCACTACGCCGAGACGCGCTCGAGCCTCGAGGAGGCCATCCGGGGCTACAGCGAGCTCGGCGAGGTCAAGCGCTACGCCCACGCCAAGGTGCTCGTGGCCCAGCTTTACATCGGCTTCGCCGAGTACGAGCGGGCCGAGGAGGCCCTGCTGGAGAGCCGCGACCTCCTCCTGCGCATGGACCCCTCCGAGTCGCTGGTGGACTGCGAGAAGACCCTCAGCCGGCTGTACTGGCTCTGGCGGCCCCCCTACGGCAAAGTGCTGGCGCTCAAACACGCCTACGCCACGCTGGAGGTCGCCCGCAAGCTGAGGAGCCCCCGCAACCTCATCAACGGCCTCCTCCCCGCCGCCCACGCGGAGACCTGGCAGGGCCGCCCCGAGCGGGGGCTCGAGCTCGCCCGCGAGGCCCTCGAGCAGGCCGAGCAGTTGGGCCAGGCGTGGTCGGTCGTCTTCGCCAAGGTGGCGATGGCCGACGCCCTCGAAGGCCTGGGCCGCCCCGAGGAGGCCCTGCGGCTCTACCGGGAGGCCGAAGCCGCCGCCGCCGGCATGAGGCTGGCGGTCGAGGCCGACACCATCGGGCTGGAGGTGGACCGGCTGACCGCCAACCCCCAGCGCGCCGCCGAGCGGGTCGCGCGGCTGGAGGCCCTCGGGCTGCGGCAGCCCGTCGAACTCGCCCGCCGGTACTTCCCCGAGCTCCTCGGGGGGGAGCCCGAGCCCCGGCCGGCGCGGGGCCCTCTTCCTGGCCCCGCGAAGGAGCCCGGCGGGGGCGTGGCGGGGGCTTGGCGGCTGCAGGTGCTGGGACCGGTGCAGTTCGCCGGGGAGCCGGTGCGCGGCCGCAAGCGCCAGGAGCTGCTGGCGCTGCTGCTCGAGGCCCGCGTCGCCGGGCGGGGCGAGGTGGGCAAGCTCGAGCTCCTCGACGCGCTCTACCCCGGCGAGGACGAGGAGAAGGCCGCCTCCTCGCTCAAGGAGCTCGTGCGCACGGTGCGCTCGAGCCTGGGCCCCGCGGCCGTCACCACCACCCCGGGGGGCTACGCCCTGGGCGAGGCGGTGGGGTCGGACCTGGAGGAGTTCCTGCGCACCGGCGACACCCGGCTGTGGCGCGGGGCCTACCTCGAGGGCCTCGCCTCCTTCAACGAGACCGTGCGCGAGTCGGCGCACCTGGCCCTGCGCGCGCGGGGCGCGGCGGTGCTGGAGGCCGACCCCAAGGAGGCGGCCCGCCTGGGGCGCCTGCTGCTCGAGGCCGACCCCTACGACCTCGAGGCGCTGAGGATGACGCTCGAGGCCCTGCGCCGCGCGGGGAACCACAGGAGCCTGAGCCGGCTGTACGAGGAGGCGAGGGCGAGGATGCTCGAGGTGGGCGAACGCCTGCCCGCCGACTGGCAGGATTTCCTTCGCTGAGGACGGGATAAACCCTCTGGCTCCCCCCGCGCACGGGGGAGGGGTCATCCGGCCCCGCGCGAAAGACCAAGCACGAAGGACACGGGCCGCACCTCGAGGCCCGTGCCTGCCGGCGTGAACCGCTCCCCGGCGCTCACCGGCAAAACCGGGCCGTGGGCTGACCGCCGCCTGACCGGACACCCCCTACCTTGGCGCCAAAGGAGGTAGTGGAGATGTCCGATTCCAAGCTTCGGGTTCTGGTCTTGGGGCTGGCGGCCGGCACGGCGTTGGGCGCCGGCGTCAGCTACAGCCTGGTCGTGAACGGGCAGGCGGTGGGCGAGAAGGCCATCGTGGTGGGCGGCAAGACCTACGTGCCGCTCTCGGTGCTCAAGGGGCTGGGGGTGGCCTACAGCCTCAAGGGCAACACCCTGACCCTCGGCAAGGCCGCCGCCGCGCCCGCCGCCAACCAGACCCCCGGCGGGGCCGAGCAGCGGGCGAGCCTCGAGGGCTGCCTGGGCGAGACCCTCTTCAACGGCGTCTGGCGCTTCAAGGTCACGAGGGTCGAGCCGATCGTGCGCGACGCCGGGACGCCCATCGAGACGCCCGGCTGGGGCGTGACGGTGGAGCTGCGCAGCGGGGCCAAGGCGAACGTCCAGCCGGTCTTCACCGGCGTCCGCGACCAGGGCATCCAGATCGCCTTCGCCGACGCGCAGACCCTCACCGCCGACGCCCTGGACGTGCAGAAGCTCACCTATGCCAACCTCCCGCCGGGCGG
>NZ_QXDL01000190.1:0-7743 GCF_003574345.1 Calidithermus terrae | reverse complement strand
CCACCCCCCCCTGCACCGCCTCCACCGCGCCGAGCACCTTCTTCTTCATGCGCCCCTGCGCCACGGCCATGTAGGCGGGGTCGTTGACCCGGGCGGCGGGGATCTCGCGGATCAGGCTCGACTCGTCGGGGAAGTTGGCGAGCAGGCCGGGGACGTTGGACAACAGCAGCAGGGCCTCGGCCTTGAGGCTCGTCGCCACCATCGAGGCCGCGGTGTCGCCGTCGGTGTTGATGGCGTCGCCCTCGTAGCTCACGGCCGGCGGGGTCAGCACCGGCAGGTAGCCGGCCTCGAGCAGCAGCGTGAGCAGGGCGGTGTTGACCCGCTCGACCGAGCCGGTGAAGTCGCCGCGGTGGATCTTGATCTTGCCGTTCTCCACATACTTCACCGCTTCCTTGCGCCTGCCCTCGAAGACGCGCCCGTCGAGCCCCGACAGGCCCACCGCGTTCACGCCCTCGCGCTGCAGCAGCTCGACGACGCGCTTGTTCACCAGGCCGCAGTAGACCATCTCGAAGATCTCGAGGGTGCGCCGGTCGGTGAGGCGGCTGGTCATGCCGCCGGGGTGGGTGAGGAACTGCGGCGGGTGGCCCAAAGCCTCCGCGACCTTGTTCGTCTCCGACGAGCCGCCGTGCACGAGGATGAGCCTGTGCCCCTGCTTCCACAGCGCGGCCGCGTCCTTGGCGACCGCTTCGTAGTTGATGCCTTCCGATCCCCCGACCTTGACGACGATCACGCCCAAAAGTCTACCGCACCCCCAGCCGTACGGCAGCCCAGTGCAGGCCCCACAGCCACAGCGGCCCCAGCAGCGGGATCACCCCGGACCCCCACCCCAGCATCAGGCCAATTAAGCCCGTGGATAGCCCGCCCCCCAGAATCCACGCAGCTAGCCACAGCAGGCTCGAGTGCCCATCTATGCCCAGCGCCACGATCATCCCAAAGCCCGACAACAGCGCCACTATGCTGCCCCAAAACCAGCCCTGCAGCAGCATGAGCAAGAAGGTAGGCCCGAAGGATACCTGCCGCAGGTAGCCCCAGAGGCCTGCCGTTAGGGCCGCGCTCGGGCAAATCGCTAATACCAACACCCTCAGCAGCTCCCCGGAGAGTGAAAGGGTAGAAGCGAGGACCGCGGCGACCGGAAGGGCACTCAGGCCGCCCCAGAGCATCAGAAGTAGGAGTTTCACCCGTTCCCCACCCACACGCAGATGGCTCAGCCCCGCCCCTGGCGCGCGTACACGTCCGGGTCGTGGCGCTCCATGAAGCGGTCGGGGGCGGCCAGCGGCCTGAAGCCGAACTGCGCGTACAGGCCGTGCGCGTCGCGGGTCGCCAGCATCCAGCGCCGCAGGCCCTGGAGCTCGGGGTGGGCCGTGATGCACTCCATCAGCCACTTCGACAGCCCCTGGCCGCGGCGCTCGGGCAGCACGTAGACGTCGGCCAGGTAGGCGAAGGTGGCGCGGTCGGTCACCAGCCGCGCCCAGCCCACCTGCGCCCCGCCCTCGAAGACCCCGAAGGCCAGCGAGTTGCGGAAGGCCCGCTGCAGCACCTCGAGCGGGATCCCCAGCGACCAGTAGGCCCGGGTGCTGAGGTGGTGGTGCACCAGCGGCCAGTCGAAACGAGACAGGTCGGTGCTGACGGTGAAGCCGACGCGGTTCCACTCCATGCGCCTACTCTAGCGGGTAGAGCTCCGGGCGCAGGAAGGGCGGGAGGGCGAGCTCGAGGGTGTGCCGCCAGAACTCCACGCGCTCGACGCGGGCGAGGGTGAGGATGCCCACCGCGCCCGGACCCTTCTTGGTGTCCTTCTGGCCCACCAGCTCGTCCATCACCGGGCCCAGCTCCTCGCCCGCCCGCACCCGCTCGCCCACCGCCGGGGGGAGCAGCACGCTGCCGCCGCGGGCCACCCCCGTGCGGCCGTCCTCGCGCAGGACCACCGCCACGTTGAACAGCCACGCGCCCAGGTCGTTGAACTCGACGCCGGCCTCCAGGCCCAGCCCCCAGCTCGCCCCCGGGGTCCGCAGGGCGCCTTTCGCCCGGTTGTGGGCCCCGGTGAAGGTCTCCTCGTAGCCGATGGGCTGCACCCGCACCCCCGAAGGCACCTCCACGCCGCGCACCTCGAGGCCGCCGAACACCTCCGCGAACACCCGGCGCACGGGCTCGAGCTTGGCCGGGTTGGTCGAACCGACGATCACCATGCCGGCATCCTAGCGCACCCGGCGGGCGGGGGCGGGCTCGAGGCGTAGGCCGCCCTCATCCGCCCCACGAAGCCAGCCGTCCACCGTTCGGCTGATATACCATTCAGGCTCCTGGACTAAACGGAGCGCCGGTTGATTTACGATTTCGTCCACCGTCCATATAATTTGCTCGGCGACTTCTGCCACAAATGTAGGAACCAAACAGGAGGAGGTTAAATGAAATACCTCAGTAAGCTGGTAACCCTATGGCTCGTCGGAGCCGGATTGGCCTTTGCCGGGCCACAGGACAACACCCTGGTGGTGGGGGCCTCGCAAGAGCCTACGGTGCTGGGCGGGGACTTCCTGAGCATCATCTCCAACCAGTCCATCAAGGCCGAGGTGGAGAACTACCTGCTCGTCCCGATGATCGGCATTGACGCCGACAGCAAGAACTTCCCCATCATGGTCACCGAGCTGCCCACGCTGGCTAACCGCCGGCTGCGCTCGGTGGACATCGGCGGGGGCAAGCGGCGCCTGGAGATGGACCTCACCCTGCGCTCCGACCTCAAGTGGTCCGACGGCACGCCCATCACCACCGACGACATCGCCTTCTTCAACGAGGTGGGCAACGCCAAGGGCATGCCGGTGCTCAACCCCGACGTGTGGGAGCGGCGCAAGCTGATCGTCAAGGACAAGCTCAACTTCACCGTGACCTTCGAGCCCGCCTTCTACACCGACACCATCGGCGCGCCCATCGGTTACGCCCCGGCGCACGTCATGCGCCCGGAGTGGCAGAAGGTGCTGGCCCAGACCCAGAACCTCGACGCCCGGCGCGACGCGGCGCGCCTGAGCGAGATCTACCGCAACTTCTTCCAGGCCTTCGGCTCCAACCGCGCCATCAACCAGGGCAAGATGGTCTGGGCGGGCCCCTTCCGGGTGAGCCGCTGGGCCGCCGGCAGCACCATCGAGCTGACCCGCAACCCCAACTTCTGGATCACCCCGCCCGGCGGCGCGGACAAGTACGTCCAGAAGGTCACCTACCGCATCATCCAGAACACCAACTCGCTGCTCGTGGCCATCCTGGGCGGCGGCGTTGACGCCACCTCGCGCGTCTCCATCACCCTCGACCAGGCCCGCAGCCCGCAGCTCACCAGCCGCGCCCCCGGCCGCTACGACATCTGGAGCGTCCCCGGCGCGGTGTGGGAGCACATCGACGTCAACAAGTTCACCAACGTCGAGCGCGTGAAGGAGCTGGGCCTCGACGACAAGCGCACCCGCCAGGCCCTGTTGCACGCCCTCGACCGCGAGTCGTGGGTCAAGGCCTTCTTCGAGGGCTTCGAGCCGGTGTCCCACACCTGGGTCGCCCCGGTGAACCCGCTGTTCAACGACAAGGTGCGCCGCTACGAGTACAACCCCGACAAGGCCAAGGCCCTGCTGGCCGAGATGGGCTGGCGGCCCGGCCCCGACGGCATCCTCCAGCGCACCGTCGGCGGTAAGACCGTCCGCTTCGAGATCGAGTTCGTGACCACCTCCGGCAACGCCATCCGCGAGCGCACCCAGCAGCTCTTCGCCGAGCAGTGGAAGCGCATCGGCGTGGCGGTGAAGATCAACAACGCGCCGAGCTCGGTGGTCTTCGACGCCAAGTACCTCAACCGCGCGGTCGAGGGCACCTGGACCGGCATGACCATGTTCGCCTGGGTCTCGAGCCTGGCCGAGCTGGGCAACCTCTTCAAGTACAAAGACCTCAACACCGGCGCCACCTTCATCCCCACCGCCGAGAACAACTTCACCGGCCAGAACATCGGCGGCTGGCGCAACGACGAGTACGACCGCCTGGCGGCCCAGGCCGTGGTGGAGTTCGACCCCGAGAAGCGGGCCGAGCTGTTCGCCCGCATGCAGGCCATCTGGGCCGAGGAACTCCCCGCCCTGCCCCTGCGCTTCCGCGCCGACCCCCTGATCACCAAGAAGGGGCTGGTCAACTACCTGGGCGCCACCTACTCCGGCGGCAACAACTACCCCAACTGGCTCCCCTGGGCCATCGGCTGGACCTCCCGCGGGGCCCAGAAACTCTTCGACCAGGCCAAGTACGCCACCGCGATCAGCACCAAGTAAGTCCCCGGCCGGGTTGGCCCGCAGGAGTCTGCGGGCCAACCCCCTGGAGCGGTTAGAGAACCCCGGCGCGGCAGCCCCTTTCGCCGCCGACCGCGCCGCTCATTTCAAACCCTGAGTTTGCCGCTGAACAAAGCTGGAAGAGATTTTGTCCCAAGGAGGCTTCAGACTCGGATGTTCGCCTACACGATCCGCCGTTTGGTCCAGATGATCCCGCTGCTGTTCGCCGCCTCGGTGGTGATCTTCGCCCTGCTGGCGCTGCAGCCGGGCGACCCGCTCGACGAGTTGCGGCAGAACAACCCCAACCTCACCGCCGAGCAGCTCGAGCAGCTCCGCAAGGCCTACGGCCTCGACCAGCCCATCTACGTGCGCTACTTCAAGTGGCTGGGCCGCGCCCTGCAGGGCGACCTCGGCCAGTCGCGCAGCTACGGGGTGAAGGCCGCCGAGTTCGTCTTCGGCGAGCGCCTGCCCCGCACGCTGCTGCTGTCGGGGCTGGCCTTCGCGGTGGCGCTGCTCATCGCCATACCGGTGGGCATCTTCTCGGCGGTGCGGCAGTACAGCACCGCCGACTACGTCATCACCTTCATGACCTTCATCGGCTTCTCCACCCCGGTGTTCTTCCTGGGCATCATCCTGCTCTACCTCTTCACCGTGGTCGTGCCCGAGCGCACGGGGTTGCCCGCGCTGCCCACCGGCCTGCCCAGCCTCTTCTGGAGCGACGTGACCAGCGGCAGCATCAGCTTCTTCAGCTACGTCGGCACCTGGGCGACCCACCTGATCCTGCCGGTGATGACCCTGGCGCTGATCCAGATGGCCTCCTGGACGCGCTACATGCGCGCGAGCCTGCTCGAGGTGCTGGGCCAGGACTTCATCCGCACCGCCCGCGCCAAGGGCTTGGCCGAGCGCAAGGTGCTCTACAAGCACGCCCTGCGCAACGCGCTCATCCCCATCGTGACGTTGGTGGGGCTGGCGGTCCCGGGGGTGCTGGGCGGGGCCATCATCACCGAGAACATCTTCTCCTACCCCGGCATGGGCCGCACCATCTTCGAGTCGTTGCTGGCGAAAGACTACAACGTGGCGATGGCCGCTCTGGCCATGCTGGCGGTGCTGACCGCGCTTTTCAACCTGATCGCCGACCTGCTCTACGCGGTCGTTGACCCGCGCATTCGCTACAGCTAGAGGTGTGTATGGCTATCGCTGCGCCCAAATCTTCCCCCGCTGACACGGCCTTTGGCCTGTTCTGGCGGCGTTTCCGCAAGCACCGCCTGGCCGTGGCCTCGCTGGTGTTCATCGGCCTGCTGATCCTCATGGCCGTGTTCGCCCCCTTCATCGCCCCCTACAGCCCCACGGCCCAGCCCACCGGCGGGGACCTGGCCTCCAAGTACTTCCAGGGCCCCAGCCGCGAGCACTGGCTGGGCACCGACGACCTGGGGCGCGACGTGCTCTCGAGGATCATCTACGGCGCGCGCGTCTCGCTGCTGGTGGGCTTCATGGCGGCCATCTCCGGCGTGCTGCTGGGCACCATCCTGGGCACCCTCGCCGGCTACTTCTCCGGCCGCCCCTTCCGCTTCTACCTCGGCCCCTTCAACCGCCGCGAGGGCAGCTGGCAGCCGCCGCTGTTCGCGGCGTGGCGTGTGGCGTCGTGGGTGCTGTTCTACGGCCTGCTGCTCGGGGCGGCCCAGCTCGTGTGGACGCTGGGCGGCGACGACATCCGCGCGGCCCTAGGCGGCGACTGGAGCTTCACCAACCTGCTCTCGCTGGTGGCCTCGAGCCTGGCCTGGGCCGCCATCGCCTGGGCGGCGGTGTGGGGCCTGACGGGCAGCTTCCGCCTCGACCTCGACGTGCTCATCAGCCGGGTGATCGACTTCATGCTCACCATCCCCGAGTTGCCGCTGCTGCTGGTGCTCTCGGCGCTGCTGCGCGACCCCGGCGCTTCGGTGGGGCAGTGGATCCAGGGGGTCTTCGGCGAGTCCACGTCGGTGTTCATCATCATCTCGATCCTGGTGCTCTTCGGCTGGACCGGCAGCGCCCGGCTGGTGCGCGGGGCCATCCTCTCCCTGCGCGAGCAGGAGTTCACCACCGCCGCGCAGGCCCTGGGCGCCTCGGAGGGCCGGGTGATGTTCCGCCACCTGGTGCCCAACACCATCGCCCCCATCATCGTCAACGTGACGCTGGGGGTGGGCGGGGCCATCGTGACCGAGGCCGCGCTCTCCTTCCTGGGCTTCGGCATCCAGCCCCCGGTCGCCACCTGGGGCAACATGCTCACCAACGCGCAGGAGTACATCTTCAGCGCCCCCTGGCTGGCGCTGGCGCCGGGCTTCATGATCTTCCTCACGGTGCTGGCGTTCAACTACCTCGGCGACGGCCTGCGCGACGCGCTCGACCCCCGCAGCCGCTTGTAGCTGTTACAGTGAAGCTGTGTACCGGCAGCCTCGAGAAGCCTTTGAAGCCCGGGTCCATACCCCCGTGCACCGCATCTACGGGCAGATCTACCTGATCCCCGGCAGCGGCACCGCCGACCTGCTCAACGCCGAGGGCAAGCTCTACCTGCCGGTGACCGGCGCCATGCTCTACGAGGCGGGCCACAAGCACCCGCCCGAGGTGGACGAGCTCAAGGCCAGCAGCGCCTTCGTGGCCCTGCAGAAGACCCACCTGCGCTGGCTGGTGGGGGGCCGCCCGGCCACGCCCCGCACCTCCAAGGGCATGCTCGAGCCCAAGCGGCTGGCGCTGCTGTACGGCTCCTACCTGCTGGCCGGGTCGCTGGAGATCCCCAAGGGGGTGCGCCTGTCCGACTACCTCTCCTCCGCCAAGCCCTTCCAGACGTTGCACGCGGCGGGGTTGTACCTCCTCGAGCCGCACAAGCCCGTCGTGGAGCTCGCCCCCTACGAGACCTTCGAGTTCGTGACGGTCAACCTGCACCAGGCCGAGGGGGTGGTGGAGGCCCCGTCGGGCCAGGGACAGGACACGAGGCTGACGCTGTTCGGTTAGGTCGCCGGTGGCCGAACGCCGGGCGCGGGTCGTACGTTCGGCGTCGTACGTCTTACGTCGTACGCAAGACGCAAAACGCTAGACGCCATGGCCCCCGGCCCTCGACGCCGGCAGGGAGGAGTGTTCTTTTCACCACAAGCCACGAGCCGCGAGCCGCCCGCTATCGGCTATCCGCTATCGACCAACCCACTACCGCTTCAGCAGGTACACGGTCAGCTCGCGGTTGTTGCGCAGTTGGAGCTGGAACTCGAAGGGCTGGTACTCGGCGGCCTCGACCCTGAGGGTGTACTCGCCGGCCTCGAGGCCCTGGAACAGCACCTCTCCCCCGCTCTGGGCACCGAGGTCGGTGCCGCCGCGGCTGAGCCGGACCTGGGCGCCGGCGATGCCGGTGTTGACCTTGAGCAAGCAGGGGCACAGCGCTTCGTTGCTGACGACGCCCACGCGCTCCTGGGGGGCGGCGGGCGCGGCCGGGGTGGGCTCAGGG
>NZ_QXDL01000019.1:0-33459 GCF_003574345.1 Calidithermus terrae | reverse complement strand
TAAACCCTCCCCGCGGGCGGGGAGGGACGGGGAGGGGTTCACCACAAGCTGACGGCTGATAGCCGACGGCTCAAAACTTACCGCTCACCGCTGAACGCCGCCCCGCGACCAGCCGTGCCAGGCCCCGCCAGGCCAGGAGCAGGGCCAGGGTGGAGCCCAGCGTTACGCCCCAGAAGATGAAAAAGCCCAGGTTGAAGTCCCGGCCCAGGGCCAGGAAGCGGAACATCACGCCGGCCGAGACGGCCAGCGCCCAGGTGAGGAGCAGGTTGCGCCAGGTGGGGCGGGTGTAGGTGCGCAGGAAGGGGGCGATCATGAACCAGACCACCAGGATGGGGAGGGAGTTCTCGAGGAAGCCCCTCCAGGCGGCCGCGAAGCCGTTGAGGGTGCCGTGCATCGCCTGCCCGATGAGCGCGAAGAGCACGAGGCACAAGGCGTCGCCCCGGGCCAGCACCCGCCCCATAGGGTGCGCGGCCTTGGTTTGGGGTGCGGGTTCGGTCATGGCGAGTGTCGGGAATGTCGAGGGTCGAGAGCCAAAGTTGCCCCCAGACCCCCGGCCTTCGGACCCTAGACGCTCTGCGTCGCCTCGAAGAAGACCTTCTCGGCGCGGTAGGAGCTGCGCACGAGCGGCCCGCTGAAGACCTCCATGAAGCCTTCCTCGTAGCCCCACTCGGCGTAGGTGGCGAACTCCTGCGGCGTCACGTAGCGCTCGACGGGGAGGTGGTGCTTGGTGGGGCGTAGGTACTGGCCTAAGGTGAGGATGTCCACGCCCACCGCGCGCAGGTCGCGCATGGCCTGGCGGATCTCCTCTTCCGTCTCGCCCAAGCCCAGCATCAGGCTGCTCTTGGTGAGCACGGCGGGGCGCGCCTTCTTGGCGTGCTCGAGCACCCTGAGGGTCTGGTCGTAGCCCGCGCGGGGGTCGCGCACCCTGGGCGTGAGGCGGCGCACGGTCTCGAGGTTGTTGGCGAAGACCTCCTGGCCGCCCTCCAGCACCGTCTCCACGTCGCGGAGGTTGCCGCGGAAGTCGGGGGTGAGGGTCTCGACCTTGACCTCGGGGTCGCGCTGCTTGATCTGGCGCACCACCTCGGCGAAGTGGGAGGCCCCGCCGTCGGGGAGGTCGTCGCGGTCCACCGAGGTGAGCACCACGTACTTGAGCTTCATCTCGGCCACCGCCTCGGCCACGTGGACGGGCTCGAGGGGGTCCACCCAGCCCTTGGGGTTGCCGGTGTCCACGGCGCAGAACTTGCAGGCGCGGGTGCAGATGCTGCCCAGCACCATGATGGTCATGGTGCCGTGGCCCCAGCACTCCCCGATGTTGGGGCACATGGCCTCCTGGCACACCGTGTGCAGCTTGAGCCGCTGGGTCATGGCCTTGAGGCGCTGGTAGTTGGGCCCGGTGGGCACGGTGGCGCGTAGCCAGGCGGGCTTGTGGCGGTCAACGGGCTCGGGGCGCTCCTGGGCCACGCCGTTGTGGATGACCTTGAGCTCGATCACCCCGCCGGTGCTGAAGTCTTCGAGTTGGACGGTCTTGACGTTGTCGCTCATGTAAGCTCCTTCGGGGCGTCGTACGCCGCACGCCGCACGTCGAACGCCGGGAATTCCTGCTCGAAGGCCTCGACCACCCGCTCGGCCACCTCGTCCATGCTGACCTCGTGGCCCAGCAGCTTTTGCAGGCTGGTGACGCCCTTGTCGCGGATGCCGCAGGGCACGATGAGGTTGAAGTCCTCGAGGTCGGTGTTGACGTTGAGGGCGAAGCCGTGGAAGGCCACGTCCTGCTTGACGGCCACCCCGAAGGCGCACAGCTTCTCCTCGAGGTCGGGCCACGAAGGCACCGGCGCGGGCCGCTTCACCCACACGCCCGCGTAGCCGGGGCTGGGGTAGGCCTCCACGCCGTAGCTCCCCGCGACGCGCATGACGGCGGCCTCGAGCCGGCGCAGGTAGTCGCGCACCCGCCGCCCCACCGGGAAGATGGGGTAGCCCACGAGCTGGCCGGGGCCGTGGTAGGTCACGTCGCCGCCCCGCTCGATCCAGAACAGCTCGATCCCCTGGGCCCGGTACTGCTCCTCGCTCAGCAGCAGGTTCTCGCCGGTGGCCCCTCGGCCTAAGGTGATGGTGCGGGGGTGCTCGAGCAGCAGCAGCGTGGGGGGCCGCTCCCCGGCGACCACCCCGGCGTGGACCTGTTTCTGGTACTCCCAAGCCTGGGCATAGGGCACGCGGCCCAGGCGCTCCACCCGGAAGGGCATTCCGCTCACGTCCTCCAGCATACGCCCGCGGCAGGGCTCTTTGGAGCCTAAAGACACCATCATCGGGCCGTGAGCGGCCATCGGGGTTACAATCAGGTGGAAGCACTACCGCGAAGCCGAACCGGGAGGAACCCCTATGAACCCCAGCCCCTCCATCACCCAGACCATCAGCACCATGTTCAGCCAGAGCCTGCAGGTGCTCACCAAGCCCAGCGCGGCCACCTTCGAGCAGTACGAGGCCAAGGGGACCCTGCGCGAGGCCCTGATCTACGTGCTGCTCTTCGCCGTCATCGGGGCGCTGGGGAGCCTGGGCGGCGGGGTCACGGCTTTCCTCAACAGCATCATCGCCACGGTGGCGGGCTTCTTGGTCTTCGTCTACCTGGTCCACACCATCGGCAAGAGCCAGGGCGGCACCGGCAGCCTCGACCACGTGGCCTACACCTTCGCGCTGTTCTGGGGGCCGTTGTCGGTGCTGCTGGGGATCGCCACGCTCATCCTGATCATCACCCTCATCGGCATCCTGCTGCTGCCGCTGCTGTTTCTGGCCTTCCTGGCCGTCAACATCTACTTCGGCTACCTCGCCGTGCAGTCGAGCATGAACCTCACCGAGAGCGGCAAGATCTGGATCACCCTCATCGGGGCTGCGGCGGGAAGCTTCCTGGTGAGCATGGTGGTCGGCGCGATCCTGGGCTGAGCGGCTGGTTTTCGCGCGCGGCCCTGACTCACTGACGGGCTCCTCTGCTAGCATGGGGCCTATGCGCCTGATCGCGGTCAACCTGGGGAAGGAGCGGCAAGTGCAGGTGGGGGAGCGCACCGTGCGCACGGGGATCTACAAGACGCCGGTGACGGGCAGGGTGCGCGTGGACGCCTACGGCCTCGAGGCCGACGTGGTCACCGACACCAAGCACCACGGCGGGCGCGACCAGGCGGTTTACGCCTACAGCGCCGAGGACTACGACTGGTGGGCCGAGCAGCTCGGCGAGGCGCTCGAGCCCGGCACCTTCGGTGAGAACCTCACCCTCTCCTCCTTCGGGACCCAGCCGGTGAGGGTGGGCGACCGCTTCCGGGTGGGCGAGGTGCTGCTCGAGGTCACCGCGCCGCGCATCCCCTGCGGGGTCTTCGCCACCCGCATGAACGACCTCGAGTGGGTCAAGAAGTTCCGCAAAGCCCGGCGGCCTCGAGGTCGGCCACGGTTTGGGCGGTGAGGGCACGGCCTAAGAAGCCGGGGCCCAGTTGGGGGTTGCAGGAGACGATGACCGCCTCGAGCCCCTCGGCCACCATGCGGCGCACCAGGGCGGCGCGGTCCTCCTTCCACAGCGGCAGCACCGGCTCGAGGCCCGCCCGCGCGCACACCTTCTCCTCCCACTCGCGGTGGGGCTCGAAGTCGATGTCGCCGAAGACCGCGTGGGTCACGCCGTGCTCGAGCCGGACCTGCTCGAGCGCCCCCACGAAGCGGCTCTCGTACTCCGACCAACTGCTGGGGAAGGCCACCAGGGGCACCCCCATGGCCCGGGCCTGCTGCTCGAGGACGGGGCGGGGGATGCCGTGGGAGCGGGAGATCCGGCCCTCCTCGTTGAGCACGTTGAGCAGGACGGCGGGCTCCAGGCCGCGCCGCCGGGCCTGCAGCACGGCGTAGCAACTGTCCTTGCCCCCGCTCCAGGAGGCGACGAAGCGCCTAGCGTCCATGCTCGAGGCGGATGCCCACCCTGGCGCGGGGCCGGAAGCCGGGGAGGCCGGGCTCGAGGTACTGCCCGGCCGGGGCGTCGGCCTTGAGGTGGTGGGCGAAGAAGGCGGCGGCGAAGTGGCGGGCGAGGTCGAAGAGGCGCTCCTTGTCCCACACGGGCTCCCAGCAGCGCTCGAAGTCCTCGGGGGTGGCGCGGGCCTCGGGCGGGCAGACCACGAAGGGGTTGTGGCGGGCGCCCTCCAGGGTCAGGAGGTACTTGGCCTTCGACCCGGCGCGGCGGTAGACCTCGAGGCCGTCGCGGGCGTAGGTCGCCACGTCGTCCTCCTCCCCCACCGCCACGAAGAGCGGCACGGTGAGCCTGGGCAGCGAGCCGTAGTACCAGGGGGCGCCGTAGGGGGCGATGACGAACACCGCCTTCACGCGCGGGTCGGGCCGGACCGCCTGCGCCCCCCGCTGGGGCTCGACCTGCGCCAGGAAGGGCAGCAGGAAGCAGGGGCCCTCGTTGCCCGCCTTCTGGCAGTACTGCTCGAGCCCGGCCCGCTCGATGCCGGCCCCGGCCGCGTTGAGCACCGAGTAGCCGCCGTAGCTGTAGCCGATCAGGCCCGCCGTGTCGCCGTCGGCGCTGGGCACGCTCTTGGGCACCTGGCCCAGCACGAAGAGGACGTCGAGCGGGCGTTCGACGAGCGAGGTGACGTAGGCGGGCTGGGTGAGGTCGCGGTAGAGGCTGCCGGTGTGGTCGATGGCCGCCACCACGAAGCCCCTCGAGGCCAGGTGCTCCATCAGGTAGGCCGACTGGTAGCGGCTGCCGGGCTGCCCGTGCGAGTAGACGAGCAGCGGGAACTTCCCGGCCTCGGGCGCCGCGTCGCGCAGGGCCTGGCCCGGCAGGTTGAACTCCACCGAGCCCACGACGCCCCGGTAGACGGCGGGCGGGGCTGCCGTGGACGCGCGCCGGGCGGGGTACCACACCTCCACGGTGAGGCCGCGGGCGCGGGCGGGGTCGGTGAGCTGCAGGGTGCGGACCCCCACGGCGTGGGGCCCGGGCGCGGCCAGGGGCGGGGCGTCAGGCCGCTGCACGGGGGTCCTCTGGGACAGGGCGAAGGCGCACAGCGTCAGGGCGAGGGCGGCGATTTTCCACATGGCCCAGGATACCCGCTGGGCTCACCCCCGCGAAAGGAAGCGCTCGAGCCGCCCCAGCGCCTCGGGCATGTTCTTGCGCCCGTAGCCCACCCGCAGGTGCCCCGGCTGGTCGTAGACCGTGCCCGGCAGCAGCAGCACGCCCGTCTCGCGCACCACCTCCTCGCAGAACCCCGCCACGTCCCGCGGCAGCTTGAAGCGGGGGAAGCCGATGGGGCTGGCGTCGGGCCGCACCCACTCGAAGACGTGCGCGTGGCGGGCGAAGAAGCCCTCCAGCAGCGGCAGGTTGGCCCGCACGATCTCGAGGTTGCGCGCCACCAAGACCTCCCGGTGGCGCAGGGCCAGGGCGCTCAAAAACTCGCTGGGGGCGCTGTTGCAGATGCTGGTGTAGTGCTTGAGCTCGAGGCAGCGCCCGATCACCTCCGGGTCGCGGCTCGCCAGCCAGCCCAGCCGCAGCCCCGGCAGGCCGTAGGTCTTGGACATCGAGCCCAGGCTGATCGCCTTCTCGTACACGTCGCAGGCGGCGGGCAGGCGGGTGGCGGGGTCGTGCTCGAGCTCGCGGTAGACCTCGTCGCAGAAGACGTACAGGCCGCGCTCGCGGGCGAGTGCCATCACCCGCTCGAACACCCCGCGCTCCATCAGGGTGCCGGTGGGGTTGTTGGGGGTGTTGACGTAGAGGAGGCGGGTGTTGGGCCGCAGGAGGCGCTCGAGGGCCGCGAAGTCGTTGGCCCAGCCGTCCTCGTAGCGGCGCTCCCAGGTCGAGACCTCGGCGCCGGTGCTGCGGGCGAGCTCGAGCGCCGACTCGTAGCAGGGCGTCTCCACGATCACGTGGTCGCCGGGGCCCACCAGCGCGTGGTAGACCAGGAAGATCCCCTCCTCGGCGGCGGCGGCCACCAGCACGTCGTCGGGGGTGAGGCGCTCGTAGACGGCGGCGATGGCCTCGCGCAGGTAGGGCGCGCCCGGCGACTCGGTGTAGCCGAGCCACAGCCGGTCGAGGCGCTCGCGGGCGTCGGGCTCGAGCGCCAGCAGCTCCTCCACGCTGCGCGACTCGGCGTCGGAGCTGGAGAGCATGTACCGGGCGGTGAACTCGTACTTGGCGTAGTACTGCTCGATGCGGAAGGGCTTGAGCTTCATGCCCTCGAGTCTGGGGGATTCGGGGCCCCGCCGTCTAGGGTGAACCCGGCCCGGTGCCGCGCGGGGGTCACGCCCGCGCTGCGCTCGAGCGGCAAAGCGAAGAGGGCGGCCGCCAGGGCCGCCCTCCCGCGAACGCCGACGGCCGGTCAGGCCTTGTCGGCGACGACCACCACCTTGAGGTTCATGGGGACCTCGGGGTGGGGCTTGTAGACCAGGGTGTACTCGCCCAGGTCCTTGATGGGGCGCTCGAGCACCAGGCGCTTGGGGTCGATGCTGATCTGGTGCTGGGCCTCCAGCGCGGCGGCGACCTCGCGGCTGGTGACCGAGCCGTAGATCTTGGTCTCGCCGGCCTTGACCTTGAGCTCGAGGGTCAGGGGCTCGAGGATCTCCTTCAGGCGCTCGGCCTCGGCCTTGCGCTCGGCGGCCTTCTTGGCCTGGGCGCGGATCTTGGCCTCGAGGGTCTTGAGGTTGGACTCCGTCGCCAGCGTGGCGATGCCGCGGGGCAGGAGGTAGTTGCGGGCGTAGCCCGGCTTCACGTTGACCACAGCGCCCACGTCGCCGAGGTTTTCCATGGGTTCAAGCAGAATCACCTTCATGGCTCACCTCTTACTTGCGCACCAGCTTCTCGACGTAGGGCAGCAGGCCCATGTGGCGGGCGCGCTTGATGGTGCGGGCCAGCTTGCGCTGGTCCTGGGCGTTGAGGCCGGTGCGGCGGCGCGGCAGGATCTTGCCGGTCTCCGACAGGAAGCGCTTGAGGATGTCGACGTTCTTGTAGTCGTTGAGGTCGAAAGCCCCAACGGCAGCCGCCACCTTGGGCTTGCGGCTGCGGCGGGCGCCACGGTCCGGGCGGTCGCCCTTGGCGCCCTTAGGTGCTACTTTCTTGGTGCTCAAAAGGGTAGATCCTCCTCCGGTGGGAAATCTTCTAAGCCTTCGTCAATGTCCACCTTGCTCGTACGGCCTCTGGCCGGAGCCGCGGCTTTCTCGCGCTCCGCGCCACCGAGGGAGCCGGCTCCACCATTACCGGTTCCACGGGCAAGGCGCTCGAGGCGGCTGGCTTCCACTCGGGTGGTGTAGCGCCGCTCGCCGGTCGAGCTGGTCCAGGAGTCGTTCACCAAGCGTCCGATTACGAAAGCCCCGTCGCCCTTCTTGAACTCGGCGGCCCACTCCGCTAAGTCGCGCCAGGCCTGGCCTTCGACGTAGTGCACCTTCTCCTGCTCCCCCTGGCGGGTCATGAGCCGCTCGTTGACCGCCAGCGAGAAGCGGGTGACGGCGGTGCCCTGGGGGGTGTAGCGCAGTTCGGGGTCACGGGTGAGGTTGCCCACCAGCATCACGTGGTTGAGGCCCTCGCGCAGGCGGTGCTGCCCGCGCGCGTCGGTGACGGTGAGCTCGCCGCGCTTGCCCTCGAGGTTCACCACCTCCAGGCGGTCGGCCTTGATGTCGAGCGAGCTCTTCTTCTGGCCGTCCTGCTCCCAGGAGCGGTACTCGAGCTTGCCCTCGACGAAGAGGGCGGTGCCGGCCTTGAGGCTGTCGCCCCAGAACTCGGCGCTCTTGCCCAGGAGCTTCACGCGGTGGTACCAGGCCAGTTCACGGGTGCTGCCCGATTCGTCGGTGATGATGTCGTTGCCGCCGAGGTTGAGTTCCAAAACAGCCAGCCCCCCGGGGGTGTAGCGCATCTCCGGGTCTTGGGTCAGGGTTCCAACGAGCGTTACGCGGTTGAGTCCTCGTGCCATATCGGTCGTCCTTTTCGGTCGGTTTACGTTCGTGTCATTCTAACTGCTCTACCTGGGGGCTTGGGCCTGCTTGGGGTCGGCTAGGGGCTTGGAAAAGCTTGGAAGAACCAACCCTTACTTCTTGCGCCACTCGGGGCGGTCGCGGATGATCAGCACCCGGCGCACGTTGTCCCGCAGGCGCAGCTCCTTCTCCAGGGGCTGGGCGCTGGCGCCTTCCATCTCGAGGGTGTAGAAGAGCACGTAGCCCTCGGGGTCCTTCTGGATGGGGTAGGCCATGCGGCGCT
This sequence comes from Calidithermus terrae, assembly GCF_003574345.1. Lineage (NCBI taxonomy): Bacteria > Thermotogati > Deinococcota > Deinococci > Thermales > Thermaceae > Calidithermus > Calidithermus terrae. Next base: position 25,253 of record NZ_QXDL01000019.1, on the reverse strand, counting down.
GGCCCCACTCGTCGGCGGCCTTGACGGTGGCCCCGTGGCGGGTGATGGCCTGCTGGATGAGGTCCTTCTCCAGGGCCACCTGCGCCCCGTCGAGGTTGGGGTTGAGCACCAGGTTGAGGTCGTATTGCGGCATATTCACCTCCTTTCTTCTCGAGCACCCGGCCCGCGGAAAGCGGCGGGGCTCGGGCATACCAAATTTGTGGTCCCATCGGACCACGCAAGTGCCAAGTATATCAGGCCCGGGTCGGGGTGGCTAGAGCGCCTCGAGGCGGCTGCCGGCGTCAGCGCGGCGCGCCGTCGCCCAGGGCCTGGGCCCAGATGCCCATCTCGAAGCGGAGCAACTGCCGCAGCAGCGGCACGAAGGCGTTGGGGTCCACCTCGCTCCAGACGGGGCGCACCAGGCCCTCGAGCTGGGTCATGAGGGACTGGATCTCCCCGGAGGCCCAGCGGTCCCACATGAACTCCATCAGCTCGCTGGTGGGGACGGCCTCGCGCCACAGCTGCTGGTAGCTGCGGTGCAGGCACCAGTCCAGCGCCAGGGCCAGGGGGTAGGGCAGGCGCTCGAGCTCGGTGAAGAGCCGGCAGTAGCGCTCGGTGTCGGCGTAGAGGGGGTGTTGCAGCGGGCTGAAGTGCTCCTCGAGCCAGTCGGCGTCCTCGCACAGCGTCACCAGCAGCACCGCCAGGACCTTGCGGTGGCTGGCGGGGGCCTCGCGCAGCAGGTGGGCCTGGTAGCGGATCATGGCGTCGTTGATGTAGAGGCCCTGGACCATCCAGGCCGTGAAGGCCCGCGAGGGCAGCCGGCCCGAGGCGAGCCGCTGCACGAAGGGGTGCGCGGTCACGCCCTCGAGCTGGGGAAGGGGGGTGGAAAGAAAGGGGTCGATCATGAGCTTCGCTCAGCCTCCTCTGCCATACGTAGAGCCGTGTCCCAAGAGCTTTGTTCGAGGTCGAAGAGCCGGTTGAGCGGCGCGTCGAGCTCGGGGAGCTCGAGGCACTCCAGCGCTTCGTCGGCCAGCGCGGTTAGGTCGTGCAGGATGGCCCCGAAGCCGTCGTCGGCCCAGCGCTCGAGGATGGCGCGCAGCCGCTCGTCGGGGGTGTTGACGGTCTTGAGGGCGTCGATGAAGACGTGGTGCGTGGCCCAGTGGAGCACCGTGAGGTGGGGGTAGGGCAAGGACTCGAGGTCGCGGAAGAAACGCTGGTAGGCCTGGCGGGGGGCGTCGGGCGCCTCGGTGAGGTCGGCCCCCCGCTCCAGCAGCCAGTCCATCTCCTCGACCATGTTGAGCACGATCTGCGCCAGCAGCGCCCGGTGTTCGCGGGGGGCCTGCCGCAGCAGGCCGAGCTGAAAGCCCATCATGAACTCGTCGAAGTAGTACAACTGCGTCAGCCAGCGGTCGAGGGCCGCCGGCGGCACGTCGCCCTGGCGCAGGCGCTGCAGGAAGGGGTGGGCGGCGAAGGACTGCCACCGCAGCGCGTGGCGCTTGCGCAGGCTTTGCACGTGGCCGGTCGGGTACATCATGGTTATGATAGGCCCCAAAAACGCGGTATAGGCTGGAAATTCTCGCAAGGACCCGGTTAGGTAATTTTACCCAAAAACCCTACCCCGTCCGGCCCACGGGTCACAAGGGCGGGCTCGGCCTGCTCCCGGACGGCGTTTTACCCGGCCTCGAGCGCCTCGAGGAAGCCCTGCAGGGCCTCGCCGAAGGCGGCGGGCTGGTCGATCCAGGGGTAGTGCCCGGCCCCCTCGACGACCTCCAGGCGGCCGCCCGACAGGTCCGCCACGGCCTCGGCCTGTTCGGGGTAGCTGGTGCCGTCGAGCGAGCCCACCACCGCCAGCGGCTCCAGCGGCAGCTCGAGCAGCCTCGAGCTGTAGTCGAGCTCCCACAGCCCGTTGTAGACGAACATCCGGCCCGGGGCGTCGTTGCCCAGGATGCCCGCGCCCTCGCTCAGCCACTCGAACTCCATGCGCCCGTGCTCGCTGGGGAACATCAGCGCGTCGAAGACGGCCTTGGGCTCGAGCACCCCGAAGGCCTCCTGCAGCGCCAAGCGGGGGTCTTCGGGGGCCGCGGCCTCGGGCAGGTCGCGCAGGGCCAGCGAGGCGCGGAAGAGGCGGCGGGCCAGGGCCGGGAAGTTCACCCAGGGGCCGACCAGCCCCAGCGCGGCGACCCGGGGCGCGAAGCGGCGGGCGTACTCGAGCGCCGGCACCGCCCCGAAGCCGTGGGCGAGCACCCCCCAGCGCCCCAGGCCCAGGTGCTCGCGCAGGGCCTCGAGGTCCCCCACCAGCGCGTCCACGGTGAACAGCCGGGGCTCGGGCTCGAGCTCGGGGCTGCGCCCGCCGCCGCGCTGGTCGAAGTAGATCACGCGGAAGCCGGCCAGCTCCTCCTCCAGCCCCTCCCGCAGCACGTAGGCCGAGCCCCCGGGCCCCCCGTGCACCACCACCACGGGCGTCGCGTCCTCCGGCCCCACGTCCTCGACGTAGAGCTCGACCTCGTCGTTCACCGCGATCACGTCAATCTCTTCACGCATACGCACCGCCTGCGGTTCAAAGGGGGGCCGCGGGGTCGGCGCCCCCGGCCTCCATCAGCTCGAAGGCCCAGACCCGGAAGCCCTCCAGCCGCGCCGCCTCGGCCTCCATCGCGGGGCCGACGGCCCAGGCCTCGAGCAGGTAGAGCCCCTGCTCCGGGCGGTAGAGCAGCCGGTAGGGGTGGGGGAAGCGGCGGGCGAGTTCGCGCAGCCCGTCCGCGTTCTTGCCTTCGACGAACAGAACCTTCATCGCACCTCCGGTGTGCCGCCGGGCGCTCGCCTGCTCGGGCGCCGCGTCAGCCTTTGAGGGACATCCTCCACAGGCGCTCCAAGAACACCACCTCGCAGGCCTCCTCGAGGCTGGTCATCAGCGAGTAGGCCTTGAGCAGCGACCTCTCCGCGCTCTCCTCCACCCCCTTGACGAAGGCCCCGTGGCCCCGCAGCACGCAGGCCTTGTGGGTCTTGAGGGCCTCGGCCACGGCCTCGGCGGCCTCCTCGGTGGCGGAGGTGGTCGCGGGGGAAAGCACTGGGATGGTGCCGAAGCAGTAGCGGCCCTCGAGGTCGATGGGCTCGATGGCGTCTAAGTGGAAGGACAGGGCGATGGCGTGGCGCGGGTGGGCGTGGACCACCGCCACGGCGTCGGTGTGGCGGTAGATGGCGCGGTGGATCACCCGCTCGACGGAGGAGCCCTGGTCCTTCTCGGGGTCGGGCTCGAAGGGAAGGAGCATGAGGTCGTCGGCGGTGAGGTGGGCCTTCTGGACGCCGCTGCGGGTGATCCACAGCCCGTCCTTGTCCCGCGCCGAGAAGTTGCCCGAGGTGGCCGAGGCCATGCGGGCGGCGAAGAGGTCGGCGCCGACTTGCTGGAAGGTGAGGAAGAGTTTGGCTCTCATCAGTACAGGGTCTTGCGGTAGCGCTCGAGCATCTGCTCCTGGGTTTCGGCGGGATCGGCGGAGCCGGTCTGGGCCTTGATCATCTCCCCCATCGAGGGCAACAGGCTACGCTCGACGCGGTATTCCCCGCCCCACAGCCTGGATCGCATCAGGGCCTTGGCGCAGTGCAGGAAAACCTCCTCGACCTCCACCCGCAGCACCGTGAGGGGCAGCCGCTCCCCCCGCGCGAAGAGCTGGCGCAGCTCGAGGTCGTCCCGCAGCTCTCCCCTGCCGTTGACCCGCAGCGACTCGTCAATCCCCGGCACCAGGAACAACAGGCCGACGGCGGGGTTGGAGAGCAGGTTGCTGAAGGAGTCGAGGCGGTTGTTGCCGGGCCAGTCGGGGATCAGCAGGTGGGCGTCGTCCTCCACCCGCACGAAGCCCGGCGCGTCGCCCTTGGGGGAGGCGTCGGCGCGGCCATCCAGGCTTTGGGTGCACAGCACGCAGAAGGGGGAAAGCTCGAGGAAGCGCCGGGCGTAGGGGTCCAGGCGGGCGAGCCGTTTCTTGAGCGAGCGTTCGCGCGGCTGGGGGTAGATCTGCCTGAGCTGTTGGGGGGTCGCGATGATCGCCATTCACCCTACTGTACCCAAAAGCCTGGGGCGCCAAAAGCGACGGGTCCCGGGCGATCGCCCGGGACCCGTCCCCACGGTTGGCCGTTGAAGCGGGCTTTAGCGGTCGGCCTCGCGGCCGGGCTGCTCGGGGCGGACGCCGGGCCGGCGTCCGGAGATGGCGGGGGCCTGGTCGGACTCCTTGCGGAGGTCCTCGAGGCGCTTGAGGGTCTTGGTGTCCACGACCTGGGTGTCGCGCACGAAGTCGGAGCCGGTGCCCGCGGGGACCAGCTTGCCCAGGATGACGTTCTCCTTCAGGCCGATGAGCTCGTCCATCTTACCGGCGATGGCGGCCTCGGTGAGCACGTGGGTGGTGTGCTGGAAGGAGGCGGCGGAGAGCCAGCTACGGGTGGAGAGCGCGCTCTTGGTCACGCCCATCAGCACCGGCTTCCAGGCGGCGGGGAGCTTGCCCTCCTCGCTGAGCTTCTCGTTGGCGGCCTCCACGTCCCACTTCTCGATGACTTGGCCCTCGAGGAAGCGGCTCTCGCCGGGGTCGGTGATCTCGACGTACTTCAGCATCTGCCGCACGATGACCTCGATGTGCTTGTCGTGCAGCTTCACGCCCTGGGCGCGGTAGACGCGCTGGATCTCGTCCACCAGGTAGCGCTGGACGGCGTCGGGGCCCTTGGCGTCGACGAGCTGGTGCGGGTCGATGGCGCCGCGGGTCAGGGGCTGCCCGGCCTCCACCAGCTCGCCCTCCTTGACGATGATGCGGAAGTCCTTGGGCACCTTGTATTCCTTGTTGAAGCCCTCCGACATCACGAAGATGCTGGTCTTGTCCTCGTGCTCCTCGATGTGGATGCTGCCGTCGATCTCGGCGATGATGGCCTTGACCTTGGGGCGGCGGGCCTCGAAGAGCTCGATGACGCGGGGCAGACCCTGGGTGATGTCGGTGCCGGTGGCGACGCCGCCGGTGTGGAAGGTGCGCATGGTGAGCTGGGTGCCCGGCTCGCCGATGGACTCGGCGGCCACCACGCCCACGCTCTCGCCGATGGAGACCAGCTTGGCGGCGCTGAGGTCCCAGCCGTAGCACTGCTGGCAGACCCCGTAGCGGGTGCGGCAGGTCAGGGGCGAGCGCACCGGGACCTCCTCGATGAGGTTGGCCTCGGCGGCTTTGTAGATGAACGCGACGTCCTCGAGCGAGAGCTGGTTGCCCTCGCCGAAGGTGCGCCCGCCCGCCTCGAATTCGCGGGCCACCGTGCGGCCGTAGAGGCCCGACTCGATGTCGCTCCTCTTGCGCAGGCGCTTGGCGCGGAAGGCCTCGTCGAACTGCGTCAGCGGGATGGTGATGTACTCGGTGGTGCCGCAGTCGGACTCGCGCACGATGACCTCGTGGGCCACGTCGTGCAGCTTGCGGGTGAGGTAGCCCGAGTCGGCGGTGCGCAGCGCGGTGTCGGCGCCGCCCTTGCGCGCGCCGTGCGAGGAGATGAAGTACTCCAGCACCGTCAGGCCCTCGCGGAAGGAGGACAGCACCGGGCGCTCGAAGGTCTCGCCCGAGGGCTTAGCCATCAGCCCGCGCATCCCCGAGAGCTGGCGGATCTGCTGCTTGTTACCGCGCGCCCCCGACTGGCTCATCATGTAGAAGGGGTTGAAGGGGAAGTTCTGCTCGAAGTTGTCGAACACCGACTTCGTGACCTTCTCGGTGGTCTCGCTCCACAACTGCACGATCTGGGTGTAGCGGTCCTGGTCGGTCATGAAGCCCATCTCGTAGGCCTGCTCGATCTGGGCGAGCTTGGCGTCGGCCTCCTCGAGGTAGCGCCGCTTCTCGGCCGGGATCACCGCGTCGTCGATGCCGATGGTGATGCCGGAGGTGGTCGAGAGCATGAAGCCGTAGTACTTCAGCGCGTCGAGCAGCTTGGCGGTCTTCTCCACGCCCAGCAGCAGGAAGGACTTGTAGACCAGGTCCTTGAGGTTGTCGCGCTCCATCACCAGGTCGTAGTTGATGAGCTCGGCGGGGGCGTCCTCGCCGACGGCCTCGAGCACGATGCGGTTGAAGAGCACGCGGCCGGGGCTGGTCTCGAGGATGCGCTCGCCGATGCGCACGCTCACCACGTCCTGCAGGTCGATGACCCCGTGGGCCACGGCGGTGAGGGCCTCGTCGGGGTTGGCGAAGATGTGCTTCACCCGGCCCACGCTGGTGTCCTTGCCCGCGACCTTGATGGGGGCGTTGAGCGCGACCTCCCCGGCCTCGTAGGCGGCGATGGCCTCGGCGGCGTCGCCGAACTCGCGGCCGGCGCCCTTCTTCTCGCGGCGCAGCTGGGTGATGTAGTAGATGCCCAGCACGATGTCGCGCGAGGGCTTGGCGGTGGGCTCACCCGAGGCCGGGGAGAGCAGGTTGTGCGAGGAGAGCATCTGGATGCGGGCCTCGGCCTGCGCGTAGCTCGACAGCGGCACGTGCACGGCCATCTGGTCGCCGTCGAAGTCGGCGTTGAAGGCTTCGCACACCATCGGGTGGAGCTGGATGCTCTGGCCCTCGACCAGCACGGGCTGGAAGGCCTGGATGCCCAGGCGGTGCAGGGTGGGGGCGCGGTTGAGCAGCACCACCTTGCCGTGGATGACCTCTTCCAGCGCGTCCCAGACCTCGTCCTTGATGTCGCGGGAGCGCTCGAGCATGCGCCGGGCGTTCTTGACGTTGTTGGCGATGCCCTTCTCCTCCATCTTCTTCAGGAGGAAGGGCTTGAAGAGCTCCAGGGCCATGCGCTTGGGCAGCCCGCACTGGTGCAGCTTGAGCTGCGGGCCCACCACGATCACCGAGCGGCCGGAGTAGTCCACGCGCTTGCCCAGCAGGTTCTGGCGGAAGCGGCCCTGCTTGCCCGAGAGGATGTCGGTCAGGGAGCGCAGCGCCCGGTCGGAGCCGGGGTTGGTGACGGGGGTGCCGCGGCGGCCGTTGTCGAGGAGGGCGTCCACGGCCTCTTGCAGCATGCGCTTCTCGTTGCGGATGATCATCTCCGGCGCGCCCTGCGAGAGGAGCTTCTTCAGGCGGTTGTTGCGGTTGATGAGGCGGCGGTAGAGGTCGTTGAGGTCGCTGGTGGCGAAGCGGCCGCCGTCCACCTGAACCATGGGGCGCAGGTCCGGGGGCAGCACCGGCACGGCCTCGAGGATCATCCACTCGGGCTTGTTGCCCGAGTCGCGGAAGGCGCGCACGACCTCCAGGCGCTTCCTGGCCTTGGCGCGGCGCGCGCGGCTGGGGTGCTTCATCTCCTCGACGAGCTCGGCCTCGAGCACGCCCAGGTCGAGCTCCTTGAGCAGGGCCTGGATGGCCTCGGCCCCCATGCGGGCGTCGATGTCGTACGACTCGATGACGCGCACGTTCATGCGCACCAGGTCCACCTCGACGCGGCCGTAGATGTCGCTGGTGACCTTGCCGCCGTCGGCCAGGCTGTCGCCGGGGCTCACGCGGTCGCCGTTGGTGACCTCGACGTCGTCTTCGAAGGGGTAGACCTTGGCCTTCATCACCACGATGGAGGCGGGCTCGTGCAGGTGCACGACGCCCTCGGCCTCGGCGATGACCTCCTCGGCGGCCTCGATGGCGCCCACGAGCTTCTCGCCCTTGCGCACGCGGGTGCCCTCGCCCACCAGCACGTGCATGTGGGGCTGGAGGGGGTAGTCCTTGGCCTCGGTCCACTCCAGCGTCACCGACAGCTCGACCTCGCGCTTGCCGGAGGCCTCGAGCTCGCTGACCTTGACGTGGCGAGGCATGCGCACCAGGCCCTTGCCCTCGGCCAGCGGCTCGCCCTTGCCGATCAGCTCGCCCTCGCCCACCTTGGGCCGGAAGCCCACGGGGAGGAAGTACACGGCCGCGACGGTGCCGGTGTCGGGGTCGAGGATGCGGATGAGCGCGCCCTCCTCCCACTCGGTGAGCTGCACCGCGCCGGCCTCCTCGCTGAGGATCTGGTGCTTGTCGGCGATCTCGGCCAGCGGCTCGCCGGGGCGGTAGCTCTTCTGCTCGATCCAGCCCTCGCGGGGCAGGGTCAGGTGGGCCCGCTCGCGCTGCACGTAGTCCACGCGGATGCGGCGGGGGAAGCGGAAGAGGCACAGCCCGTCCATCTTGCACACCACGCCGGGGGCGAGCTCCTGGCCCTTCCTGACCTCGTCGCCGTCCTTCACGCGGGCGTCCACGCCGGCGGGGATGGGGTAGGTCTCTTGCTTGCCGAAGCGCAGCTCGCGGTACTCCTCGTCGGTGAGGAGCTGGCGCTTCTGCACCGGGGTGCCGCCCAGCATCGCGCCCCGGGGGTCGATGGTGATGTACTTGGCGAAGTAGAGGACCTGCTCGAGCTCCTGCGCGGAGAGGTCGAGGAGGGTGCCGATCTTGGAGGGCACGTCCTTGACGTACCAGATGTGGGCGGTGGGGGTGGCGAGCTCGACGTGGCCCATGCGGTAGCGCCGCACGATGCTCTTGGTCACCTCCACGCCGCAGCGCTCGCAGACCTTGCCCTCGAAGCGCTGGCGCTTGTACTTGCCGCAGGCGCACTCGTAGTCCTTCTGCGGGCCGAAGATGCGCTCGTCGAAAAGCCCGTCGCGCTCGGGCTTGAGGGTGCGGTAGTTGATGGTCTCGGGCTTCTCGACCTCCCCGTAGCTCCAGCTACGGATCTTCTCGGGCGAGGCCAGGCCGATGCGTACCTTGCGTACTTCTCGTTTCATCATTTGTTCCCTCGCTGATAGCCGATAGCGGATGGCTTAGGGCGGAAATCTCGAGGCTATCGGCTCTTCGCTATCAGCTATTAGCGCCTGGAGGCCAACCCCTCGAAAATGTCCAGGTTCTTCGCGTTCTCGTCGTAGGTGTCAACGTCGAGGCCCAGGGCCTGCAACTCCTTGACGAGCACGCGGAAGGACTCGGGCACGCTGGCCTCGGGCACGTCCTCGCCCTTGACCACCGCCTCGTAAGCGGCGTTGCGGCCTTCGATGTCGTCGGACTTGATGGTGAGGATCTCCTGCAGGGTGTGGGCGGCGCCGTAGGCTTCCAGCGCCCACACCTCCATCTCCCCGAAGCGCTGCCCGCCGAACTGGGCCTTACCGCCCAGGGGCTGCTGGGTGATGAGGGAGTAGGGGCCGGTGGAGCGGGCGTGCATCTTGTCCTCGACCATGTGGTAGAGCTTCATGATGTACATCACGCCCACCACGATGGGGCCCTCGATGGGCTCGCCGGTTCGCCCGTCGTAGACGATGCTCTTGCCCTGCTGGGCCACCTGGCGCAGTTGCTCGACCACGTCCTTCTCGCCCTCGACGATGCCCAGCTTGGCGGCGCGGCGCAGCACCTCGACCTCGCGGTTGTCCACGCCGAAGCCCTCGCGCTGGCGGCGCTGCCACTTGAGGTCGAAGGCCTCGCCCAGGAGCTCCTTGATCTGCTCCTCGGTGGCGCCGTCGAAGACCGGGGTCACGAACTTGATGCCCAGGTCCAAGCCGGCGATGCCCAGGTGGGTCTCGAGGATCTGCCCCAGGTTCATGCGGCTGGGCACGCCCAGCGGGTTGAGCACGATATCGACGGGGGTGCCGTCGGGCAGGTGGGGCATGTCCTCGGGGGGCAGGATCTTGGAGACCACGCCCTTGTTCCCGTGGCGGTTGGCGAGCTTGTCGCCGACCTGGATCTTGCGCTTTTGGGCCACGTAGACCCGCACCACCTCGCGCACGCCGGGCTTGAGCTCGACGCCGGGGTCGCCGCGGCGCAGGCGCAGGGTGCGCACCACGATGCCGCCCTCGCCCGGGGGCACGCGCAAGGAGGTGTCCTTCACGTCGCGGGCCTTCTCGCCGAAGATGCTGCGCAGCAGCCGCTCTTCGGGGGTGGGCTCGGTCTCGCCCTTGAAGCTCGTGCGGCCCACCAGGATGTCGCCCGCCTTGACCTCGGCGCCGATGCGGACCACGCCGTCCTCGTCGAGGTCGCGCAGGGCGGCTTCGGAGAGGTTGGGGATGTCGCGGGTGATGCGCTCGGGGCCGAGCTTGGTGTCGCGGGCCTCGATCTCGTAGCGCTCGATGTGCACCGAGGTGTAGAAGTCGCGGCGCAGCAGGTCCTCGGAGATCACGATGGCGTCTTCGAAGTTGTAGCCGTCGAAGGGCATGATGGCCACGACCACGTTCTGGCCCAGCGCCAGCAGGCCCTCCTCGGAGGCCGGGCCGTCGGCGAGGAGGTCGCCCTTCCTGATCTCCTGGCCCACCACCACGCGGGGTTTCTGGTCGAGGGCGGTGCCCTGGTTGCTCCGCACGAAGCGGCGCAGGGAGTACTCGCGCAGGCCCTTGTCGGCGGCGCGCACGGCGATGCGGTTGCCGTCGACGTACTCCACCACCCCGTCCACGTCGCTGTAGAGCGAGGTGAGGCTGTCGCGCACCACGCGCTCCTCGACGCCGGTCATGACCACCGGGCTCTCGGCGCGGATCAGCGGCACGGCCTGGGCCTGCATGTTCGAGCCCATCAGCGCGCGGTTGGCGTCGTCGTGCTCGAGGAAGGGGATGAGGTTGGTGTTGACCGAGAAGACCTGCTTGGGCGAGACGTCCATGTACTCGACGTCCTCGGGCCGCACGATGATGGGGTCGCCCTTCTTGCGGGCCACCACCCGGTCGGTGTCGATGGTGCCGTCGGCGCGCACGGGGGTGTTGGCCTGGGCGATGATGTACTTGTCCTCCTCCGAGGCCACCATGAAATCGACCTGGTCGGTGACCGTGCCGCCGACCACCTTGCGGTAGGGGGTGAGGATGAAGCCGAGCTCGTTGATGCGGCCGTAGGCGGCGAGCGATGAGATGAGGCCGATGTTGGCGCCTTCGGGGGTCTCGATGGGGCAGATGCGCCCGTAGTGGGTGCGGTGCACGTCGCGCACGTCGAAGCCGGCGCGCTCGCGGGTCAGGCCGCCCGGGCCCAGCGCCGAGATGCGGCGCTTGTGGCGCAGCTCGGAGAGCGGGTTGGTCTGGTCCTTGAACTGGCTGAGCTGGCTGCGCCCGAAGAACTCGCGGATGGCCGCGACCAGCGGGCGGTTGTTGACCAGCTTGGCCGGGGTCGCGCTCTCGGGGGTGCCCAGCAGCATGCGCTCGCGCACGCCGCGGGCCAGGCGGGAGAGGCCCACGCGGAACTGGTCGGCCAGCAGCTCGCCCATGGTGCGGATGCGGCGGTTGCCCAGGTGGTCGATGTCGTCGGCCTCGAAGCCCTCCACGCCGCTCTGCAGCGAGAAGAGGTACTTCAGCACCGGCAGCAGGCCCTCGTCGCGGAACTCGCCGTCAACGAACTTCAGCAGCATGCGGCCCGACAGCTCGATGCCCAGCTTGGTCTGGGCCTTGTACTTGCCGGCCTCGCCCAGGTCGTAGCGGCGGGGGTCGGAGAGCAGCGAGTGCACGTAAGCGATGGCCTTGTCGCGCTTGGGCGGGTCGCCGGGGCGCAGCTCGGTGAAGAGCTTCAAAAGCGCCTCGTCGGGGCCCATCTCCAGCGCCTTGGTGCCGCGGTACTGCGCCTCGAGCAGCCCCGGCAGCAGGTCTTCGAAGCCCTTGAGCTCGGCGGCGAGCTTGTCGGCGGTGTAGCCCAGCACCCGCAGCAGCAGCGCCAGCGGGAACTTCTTCTTGTTGACCTTCATCACCACCACGCCGCTGGGCTCGAACTCGAGGTCGATCCAGGGGCCGCGCTTGGGCAGCGGGATCACGCTGGCGACGTACTTGCCCGGCCGTGCCTGGTCGGGGGTGAAGTAGACGCCCGGCGAGCGGTGGATCTGCGAGACGATCACGCGGTCGGCGCCGTTGACGATGAACGAGCCGTCCTCGGTCATCAGGGGCAGGTCGCCCAGGAAGACCTCGTCCTCCTTGATGAGGCCGGTGTCCTTGTGGATGAGCTGGAGCTTGGCGTAGAGGGGGGCCTGGTAGGTCAGGTCTTTTTCACGGCATTCGTCTTGGTCAAAAGGCGGCTCTCCCAAACGGTATTCCAGGAAGTCCAGAACCAGCCCGCCCCGCCCGCGCTCCCCTTCCTCGATCGGGAAGGTCTCCTTGAAGGCCGCCTGCAGCCCGACGTTCTCCCGCTTGGCCGCGGGAACGCCCATCTGCAGCGCCTTTTTGAAGGATTCCACCTGAATCTCGGTCAGGGGCGGTAGGGGGATCACCTCAGCAATACGTCCAAACCGCTCTATCTTCATGCATACACCTCTAAAACCCTCCGCTCGTGGGGGTTGGCTCCCAACCGTGCCCGGCTCGGGGTCGCTCTGGTTATGCGTAAGCTAACAGGGTTCTTCCGCAGAACACCCTACCGGTGCCTGCGGCGGCTGGCTCTTACGTTGTGCCCGCTTGGCGCTGCCAAAACAGCACGCCCACGAGTATAGCACATGGGCAAAGCTTAGCGCAATGAGCGCCCGCGTGGTTTCGCTCAATTGCCTAGAAGTGTAGCACATGGCGCGGAATCTGCAAGCGGCGAAGCAGGGGCTCGAGGGGCGTGCGGGAGGCGCCGAACGCAGAGCGCCGTGGGGGCGGCCACCGGCTCGCGCACTCGTGGTCCAACCATGACGGCAAAAACCCCGGGCCGAAGCCCGGGGTCTACCGCCTTTGGGGCGCTTTACTTCAGCTCGACCTTGGCGCCGGCGTCCTCGAGCTGCTTCTTGATCTTCTCGGCCTCGTCCTTGGAGATGCCTTCCTTCACGGCACCGCCCTGCTCGGCGAGGTCCTTGGCCTCCTTGAGGCCCAGGCCGGTGATGGCGCGCAGCTCCTTGATGACGTTGAGCTTGTTGGCGCCGGCGTCCTTGAGGACGACGTCGAACTCGGTCTTCTCCTCAGCGGCGGGGGCGGCAGCAGCGCCCGCAGCGGCGCCGGGCATAGCCACGGCCACGGGGGCGGCGGCGGTCACGCCCCACTCTTCCTTGAGCACGTCGATGAGCTGCTTGAGTTCCAGCACGGTAGCGCCGGAGAGCTGTTCCTTGATGGCGGCGATGTCCAAAGCCATGATCTACCTCCACGAATGGGCCTGCGCCCAACCGCTTACGCCGCCTCCTGCTTGGCGACGAAAGCGTCCAGAATGCCTACGAACTCCTGAGCCTTCCCGCCCAGCACCCCGACCAGCTCGCTCATCGCGCTCTGGAGCACGCCGACGAGCTCGGCGCGCAGTTCGGTCTGGCTGGGCAGCGAGGCCAGCGCCTTCACGTCATCGGCGGCGATGACGTTGCCCGAGAGCACGCCCCCCTTGGCGGCGGGCAGCCCCTTGTCGTTGGTCTTGGCGAACTCCGCGATGGCTTTGGCTGCCGCGACCGGGTCGTCGAACAGCACCACCGCCGAGGGCCCCTTGAGGCCGTCCAGCTTGGGCAGGTTGAGATCGGCCAGCGCACGCTCGATGAGCGTGTTCTTGGCAACGACCATCTGCGCGCCCTTCTCGCGGAAGGCGCGGCGCAGCTTCTGCTCCCCGTTGGAAGGCAGGCCCTGATAGTCCACCAGGAAGAACGACCCGTTAGCCCCAGCCAAGGTGTTCTTGAGGCTCTCGAGCAACTCTACGTTGCGCTTGCTCGGCACGTATCCTCCTGACTACGGCTCCTTCTGGAGCCACAGGCAGACTTTCCTGTTCGGGAATGGGGGGTTCCCGGCCTATAAACCGCGACGTACGCTTCCCCGTCAGCGCCTCGGCGAGATATTTAAGGTCTTCTTCCGCCCGGCGGGCGGTGACCCCTCGCTGTCTCGGGCCACCCGGTGGGTGCCAAGGTCGAAGTATAGCCAGGCGCAGGAGAAAAGGCAAGCGGGGTATAAGCCGTCAGCCCTCAGCCCTCAGCCCTCAGCCCGTGGCCCATAGCTCGTCGAGGGCCGAGGGCCGAGGGTCTAGGTCCAAGGCGTACGACGTACGACGTAGGACATGCGTTTTGCGTTTTGCGTTTTGCGTCTTGCGTCTTGCGTCCGACATACGCCCCGCGCCCGGCTACCGCCTCACCCGCCCCAGCAGCCTCTTCGGCATCTTGCAGACCATGGTGTAGGCCGGGTCGAAGACGTTGCCCAGGTCGTAGCGCACGCACTGGCCCATCAGCAGCGAGGCGTGGGCGGGCTCGAGCCCGTAGCCCGTCTCCAGCCAGCGCAGCATCTCGCTGGTGGCGTGCTGCACGCACTGGTCGAGGGGGCGGGCGTTGCCGGCGGTGAAGATGAAGTTCTCGTCCTCGCCCCTCGGCCAGGAGATGCGCTGGCCCTTGAGGAGCTCGAGGGAGAACTGCACGTCCATGGAGATCTCGATGCCGGTCCCGGCGATCTCCCCGTCGCCCTGCAGGGCGTGGCCGTCGCCCAGGAAGAACAAAGCGCCCTCCTCGAAGACGGGGAAGTAGGCGGTGACGCCTTCGCGGAAGCCGCGGTAGTCCATGTTGCCGCCGTGGGGGCCGGAGGTGGCGGTGGAGATGGCCTGGCCGCCCTCGGGGGCCACGCCGAAGCAGCCGAGCATGGGGTCGAACTCGAGCTCGAAGCCGTGCAGGGGGCTGCCGGGGTGGTCGAGCCGGGCGGTCCCGGCTTCGGCGTCCACGGCCCAGTTCCACCGGGTGCTGAAGTCGCCCGACCGGGCCAGCGCAGGCACGTGCTCGGGCTCGAGCACGTTGGGCGCGATGAGCACCCCGGACCAGCCGCGGCGGCGGTTGGGGGTGAGGCGCTCCAGGCGCACCGCCAGCGTGTCGCCGGGCTCGGCGCCCTCGACGAAGAAGGGGCCGGTCATGGGGTTGCCGGGCGGGGTCACGCGCCGGTCGGTGTGGTCGAAGCCGCGCGCGTCCACGCAGGTGGTGATCACGGTGTCGCCGGGGGCGACCCTCAGGACGGGGGCGTGGGGGCCGAGGGTGGTGTGGTAGTGGGCCGGCTGGAAGCGGTGGGTCGCCATGGGGCCCAGCATAGCGGCTGGGGGCGGCTGGTGAGCCAAGGCTCTCACTCCCCGCCCCCGACTCGGTAGCATGGCGGCATGTCTTCCGCAGTGGAACCCCAGACCACGCCCAAGTGGATCGGCATGGCGGTCAAGCGGCTCGAGGACGGCAAGTTCATCACCGGCAAGGGCTCTTTCGTCGAGGACCTCGCGCTCGAGGGCACCCTGCACGTGGCGCTCGTGCGCAGCCTCTACGCCCACGCCCGGATCACCGGCATAGACGCGCGGGAGGCGCTGGAGGTGCCCGGCGTGCTGGCGGTCTACGCCGCCGCCGACCTGCCCGGGCTCTACGCCCCCGGCTCGGGCGGGCGCGACGCCAAGGTGGTGCAGCACCCCGTGCTGGCGCAGGGCTTCGTGCGCTACGTGGGCCAGCCCGTCGCGGCGGTGGTGGCGACCTCGAGGCAAAGCGCCCAGGACGCCTTGCAGCGGGTCTACGTGGACTACGAGGCGCTCGAGGCGGTCTGTGACCCCCTCGAGGCCCTGCAGAACGCGGTGCTGGTGCACCCCGGCCTCGGCACCAACCACGCCCTCCGGCGCAGGACCACCGCCGGGGACGTGGAGGCGGCCTTCGCCGGCGCCCACCGGGTGGTGGGGGCGCGGATGGTGCAGCAGCGGGTGGCCCCCACCGCGATGGAGCCGCGCGGCGTGCTGGCGGCCTGGGACAAGGTGCAGGGCAGCCTGACGGTGTGGAGCAGCACCCAGATGCCCCACGAGGTGCGCGGCAGCGTGGCCGAGGCGCTGGGCCTGCCCGAGAACCGGGTGCGGGCCATCACCCCCGACGTGGGCGGGGCCTTCGGGGCCAAGATCAACGTCTACCCCGAGGAGATCCTGGTGGCCTACCTGGCCTCGAGGCTCGAGAAGCCGGTGAAGTGGGTGGAGAGCCGCGCCGAGAGCTTCGTGGCGACGGTGCACGGGCGGGCCCAGGTGGCCGACCTCGAGCTCGCCCTCGACGCCGGGGGCCGCATCCTGGGCCTGCGGGGCCGGGTGGTGGCCGACCTGGGGGCCTACATCCTCGACACCACGCTGGGCAACGCGCCGGGCACAATCCTCATGCTCCAGGGGCCTTACGAGATCCCAGCCGTAGACCTCGAGCTCGTCTCGGTCTACACCCACGCCACCCCCACCGGGGCCTACCGCGGCGCCGGGCGGCCCGAGGCCACCTACTACCTCGAGCGCCTGGTGGACATGGCCGCCCACGAGCTGGGCCTCGACCCCGCCGAGCTGCGGCTCAAAAACCTCATCCGCGGGCCCTTTCCCTACAAGACCCTCACCGGCGCCAAGTACGACAGCGGGGCCTACCCCGAGGCCCTGCACAAGCTGCTCGAGCTCACCGACTACGCAGCCTTGCGGGCCGAGCAGGCCCGGGCGCGGCAGGAAGGCCGCCTGCTGGGCATCGGGCTTTGCACCTACGTGGAGATCACCGGCTACGGCTGGGACACCGGCGCGGTGCGGATCAACCCCGACGGCAGCGCGGTGGTCTTCACCGGCACCTCGCCCCACGGGCAGGGCACCGGCACCGGCTTCGCCCAGATCGTCGCCGAGCGGCTGGGCGTTCCCCTCGAGCGCATCCAAATCGTGCAGGGCGACACCCTCGCCATCCCCTTCGGCATGGGCACCGCCGGCAGCCGCACGCTTTCGGTGGGGGGCTCGGCCATCCTGAACGCGGCGGAGAAGGTGGCCGAGAAGGTGCGGCGCATCGCCGCCCACCTGCTCGAGGCCGCCCCCGAGGACGTGGAGCTGGGCGAGGGGGGCTGGGGGGTGCGCGGCACCGACAAGGCGGTGAGCCTCGAGCAGGTCGCGCAGGCCGCCTACAACCCCCGCAAGCTGCCCCCGGATCTGGAGCCGGGGCTCGAGGGCCAGGCCACCTTCAACCTCAAGGAGGCCAACTACCCCTTCGGCGCCCACCTGGCGCTGGCCGAGATCGACCGCGAGACCGGGCAGGTGCGGGTGCTGCGCTACGTGGCCCTCGACGACGTGGGGGTGGTGGTCAACCCCCTGCTGGTCGAGGGGCAGCAGCAGGGCGGGGTAGCGCAGGGGCTCGGGCAGGCACTCTACGAGGGCATCAGCTACGACGAGGTCGGGCAGAACCGGAGCGCCAGCTTCCTCGAGTACAACCTCCCCCGCGCCGACCAGATGGTGTGGGTGGAGGCCCACCGCGGCGGCACCCGCTCCCCCACCAACCCCCTCGGCGTGAAGGGCATCGGCGAGGCGGGCACCATCGGGGCTACCCCCACGGTGGTCAACGCGGTGATGGACGCGCTGGGCGTCAAGCACCTCGACATGCCGCTCACGCCCGAGAAGGTCTGGCGGGCCCTGCGGCAAGGGCAGGGGTAGACTGTCAGCCATGACAACCCGAGCCGACCTGGCTGCGCTGGACCAGAGCGACCCCTTAGCCCGCAAGCGCGAGGAATTCGCCCTCCCCGAGGGCCTGATCTACCTCGACGGCAACTCGCTGGGGGCGCTGCCCAGGGCGGTGGCGGGGCACCTCGAGCGCGTGGTGCGGGAGCAGTGGGGCCAGGACCTCATCACGAGCTGGAACAAGCACGGCTGGATCGACCTCGCCAGCCGGGTGGGGGCCAAGATCGCCCGCCTGGTCGGGGCCGAGCCCGACGAGGTGATCGCCGCCGACTCCACCAGCATCAACCTCTTCAAGGTGCTGCTGGCCGCGCTCAAGCTGCGCCCCGAGCGCCGGGTGATCGTCTCCGACGTTGACAACTTCCCCACCGACCTCTACATCGCGCAGGGGGTAAGACAGCTCCTGGGCGAGCGCTACGAGCTGCGGCTGGTGAAGAAGGACGAGGTCGAGGCCGCCCTCGACGACCAGACCGCCGTGCTGATGCTCACCGAGGTGGACTACCGCAGCGGCTGGCGCTACGACATGGCTGCCGTGACCCGGCGGGCCCAGCAGAAGGGCGCCCTGGTGATCTGGGACCTGGCCCACAGCGCGGGGGCCTTCCCGGTGCGCCTCGACGCCTGCAACGCCGACTTCGCGGTGGGCTGCGGCTACAAGTACCTCAACGGCGGGCCCGGCGCCCCGGCCTTCCTCTACGTGGCCCGGCGGCACCAGGGCGCGGCCCTGCCCTTCCTCACCGGCTGGATGGGGCACCGCTCGCCCTTCGACTTCGACCCCTTCTACGACCCCGCCGAGGGCGTCCACCGCATGAAGGTGGGCACCCCGCCCGTGCTGAGCCTCTCGGCGCTCGACAAAGCCCTCGACGTCTTCGCCGACGTGGACATGGAGGAGGTGCGGCGCAAGTCGTTGCGCCTGACCGACCTGTTCATCGAGGGGATGGAGCCTCTGTGCGCCGAGTACGGCTTCAAGCTCGTCACGCCGAGGGAGCACGAACGCCGGGGCAGCCAGGTGGCCTACGCCCACCCCGAGGGCTACGCCATCGTGCAGGCCCTCATCGCCAGCGGCGTGGTGGGCGACTTCCGCGCCCCCGACATCCTGCGCTTCGGCTTCACCCCGCTCTACCTGCGCTACCAGGACGTGGCGGAGGCGGTGGAGCGCCTCGAGCGGGTGATGCGCCAGGGGCTGTGGAAGGCCGAGCGCTTCCGTGAGCGGGCCAAGGTCACCTGACCCCGCCGAACTGCTGCGCCGGCACGGCCTCTGCCCGGCAGGCGAGGCGTGCGCGCTGACCCCGGCCCGGCACGGGCTGGTCAACCGGGTCTTCCTGGGCGAGCGCTACGTGGTCCGCATCGCCAAGAACCCCCTCGCCGACCACGCCCGCGAGGCCCGGCTGGCGCTGGCGGCCCTGAAGCGCGGCGTCCGCACCGCCCGCCCCCTGGCTTGGGGGCAGGGCTACAGCATCTGGGAGCGGCTGCCGGGGCATAGCCTGAAGGAGGTCGGGAAAGCCCGCCCCGAGCTCTGGGACGAGCTGCTCGCCGACCTCGAGAAAATCCACGCCGGCCCGCTCGAGCCCGGCCCCACACCCCCGCGCCTCTGGAAAAGCGGCGACAGCTCCCACGCCGAGGCCACCCGGGCCGAAGCCGGGTGGAGCGCGGAGGAGCTCGAGTTCTTCCGCGCCGCGCTCGAGACGCCCCACCCCGTCCGGCCCGCCTACGTCCACGGCGACGCCTTCGGCGAGAACATCGTCGCCGACGAGGGGGGTGGGTACGTGGGGCTCATCGACTGGGGCTGCGCGGGCTGGCAGTCGCTCGAGTACGAGTGCAGCCGCCTCGAGGAGGAGGCCCTCGAGCTGGCCTTAAAGCGCTGGCCGGACCTCGACCTCGAGCTACTCTGGAAGGCAAGGCTCGACCTGTTCTTGCTGCTGGCCCGCTACGGCCGTTTGCCCTTCGCCGAGGTGCGCCGGATGATGCAGCAGGTCCGCGAGGTTCGATCATGAACAAACCCAACCCGGCTGAAGGCGCCTACACCGACTTCAAGAACAACCTCTCCTACGGGGATTACCTGGCCCTCGACGAGCTGCTTTCCCTCCAGCGCCCCCTCACCCCCGCCCACGACGAGGTGCTGTTCATCGTCATCCACCAGGTCTCGGAGCTGTGGATGCGGCTCATCATCCACGAGCTCTCGAGCGCGATGAAGCTCCTGGAGCAGGGCGTCATCGACCCCTCGCTCAAGATGCTCACGCGGGTCTGCCGCGCCCAGGAGCAGATGACCAACGCCTGGGAAGTGCTCAAGACCATGACCCCCGCCGACTACCTCGAGTTCCGCTCCTCCTTCGGCCAAGCCTCGGGCTTCCAGTCCCACCAGTACCGCCTCATCGAGTTCCTGCTGGGCAACCGCAACCCCTTCATGATGCGCCCCCACGAGCACCACACCGAGCACCACGCCCTGCTGCACGGCGCCCTCCACTCCCCCAGCCTCTACGACCTCGCCCTGCGCCTGCTGGCCCAGCGGGGCTTCGTCATCCCGGCTGAGGTTCTGGAGCGCGACTTCTCCAAGCCCTACGAGCCCAACCGGGCGGTGCTCGAGGCCTGGCTCACTGTCTACCGCAACACCCTCGAGCACTGGGACCTCTACTACCTCGCCGAAAAACTCATCGACGTGGAGGACAACTTCCGCCGCTGGCGCTTCAACCACCTCACCACCGTCGAGCGCATGATCGGCTACAAGCGCGGCAGCGGGGGCACCTCGGGCGTGGGGTACTTGAAGAAGGCGCTCGAGATCGTGCTGTTCCCCGAGCTGTGGCAGGTGAGGACGGAGCTTTGAGGGGTGGCGGATGCGGGTCGTGCGTCCTGCGTCGTACGCAAGACGCAAAACGCAAGACGCACGTCCTACGTCGTACGTCGTACGCCCTGGACCTGGACCTGGACCCTCCACCCCCGGCCCTCGACGGGCCACGGGCTGACGGCTGAGGGCTTAATCGCCGTCCTCGAGGGTGCTAAAGTGCTGGGCATGGCCTCGGAGATTCACCGCAAAAGCCTCGCTGCCATCACCCTCAGCCACATCACGGTGGACATGCAGACCGGGGCCCTGCCCATCCTGTTGCCGCTGCTGTTGACGGGGTTCGGGCTGAGCTACGCGGGGGCGGCGGCCATCATGACCGCCAATCAGGTCGTGATCGCGGTGGCCCAGCCGCTCTTCGGACTGCTGGGCGACCGCAGGAGCTACAAGTGGCTGGTGTGGGCCGGGTGCCTGCTGACGGGGGTAGCGATGGCTTCGGTGCTGTGGCTGCCCAGCTACGGGCTGGTGGTTCTGGCGGTGATCCTGAGCGGCTTGGGCTCGGCGGCCTTCCACCCCGAAGCGCTCTCGAGGGTGCGTGCGATCAGCGGCAGCAAGGCCGCCAGCGCCACCTCGGTGTTCTTCTCGGGGGGCAACATCGGCTTCGCCGTAGGGCCGATCCTGGCGACGGTGCTGCTCGAGCGCCTCGGTAAGCCCGGCATCTTCCTGATGCTGGTGCCCACCGCGATCGGCCTGGCCCTGCTGGCGAGCCAGTGGCGCTTCATCACCCGGGACCTGCCGCGCAAAGTACGCCCGGCGGGGCACAAAGCTCCCCTGGCTCTCGGCCTGGTGACCTTCCTGATGAGCCTGATCACCCTGCGCATGGTCGTCACCGGGGGCCTGCAAACCTTCATTCCCCTCTACTACAGCCCGCAGTTGGGCAACGAGGCCACCGCCTTGATGGTCACGGTGCTGCTGATCTTCGGCGCGGTGGGCACCCTGTCCGGGGGCCTCCTCGCCGACCGTCTGGGTCGCAGGCCCACCATGATCGTCACCATCCTGCTGGCCCTGCTGTGCCTTTGGGGCTTCAGCCACAGCGAAGGCTGGCTGCGCCTGGTCTTCCTGGGAATAACCGGCGCCAGCCTCTCCTCCATCTGGCCCCTGATCGTGGTGATGATGCAGGAGGCCATGCCCGGCAACGTGGGGCTGGCCTCGGGGCTGTCGCTGGGCACTTCCTACGGCGCAACCGGCCTGGGGGTAGCCGCGCTGGGGGCTTTCGCCGATCACTTCGGGCTGGCCCAGACCATGACCCTGATCACCCTGATGCCCCTGGCCATCTTCGTGCTAACCCTCTTCGTCCCTGAAAAGATGGCCAAGCCTGCTGTGGCTTCAGATTGAGGCCCGTTCCAGCGCTAACCTGTCCAAGACGTTCTCGAGAAACTCTCTGACGAATCAGTCAGCTTCTCCCATAGTTCCTCTGATCAGGTTGACTCATATTCCTCGAGGTCAGCAGGATCACTCGGAGGCTGATATTTGACCGTTTTTATAAGCTTCAAGGGCTCACCTACTTCTTCTCCGTCTAGGTACTCGAAGCCTCCCTCGTTGTCTGTGACGTAGATGGAGGTAATGCGCAAACCCTGAGACGTTTCCTTTAGGAAGTACAACTCGAAGTAAGACTGGTCTCCCTTGTGTTCACTACTTAGGTAAACAGAATAAATCACATTGGATTTTTCATCAGATAACTTCTTGATTTGGAAAAGAATGCGTTCCTGCAAAGCGCTAAGATATTTAGCTCCGTCCTCATACCAGGAGGGATCTGGCTTCTCGGGTCTTCTAATAAATGTTTCCAAGTCTTCAGCGTAAAACTTGGCGTTGTGCTCACTCCTCATTTGTTCAAACTTGAGGTTGTCAGGCTCTTTGTAACAAGCCACGCGCAGCCGGTACTCATCCGATAAGAAGCCCCTTACAAACCGCTCTACGTCGTGCATAGTGTTCGCCTGTATCATATCTTGAGCTATCGGAGGCTCGGCAACGAGCCGCAGGAGGCTCGAGCCCATCCGATTCCCGGCCCACTTCGATCTTGAGCCGGTCGGTGTCTGCGGCGTAGCTAAGTGCCACCACCAACCCCGGGCTCTCACGGGTTGCGAACCCTTCAGGCTTGAGCGAATGCCCCCCGTCCATCATCCGTACCCAATTCCCGACATCCCAGCCTGCCGACATCCCTGCTCAAAATCAGGCCACACACCCCTAAGCCTCTGTAAGAACCTGTGCCCGGCACGTAGACCACCTTCATTTCCATACTTACCGACACTGTTCCCCTTTACCATCGCTATGAGATGGAGCGGGAAACTCGGCCCCAGGTCAGAGGCGGTGGACCGGTGAAGGACTTGTTCAAGCGAGGCCACCGCCTCCACGCGGAATATCCCTGCCTACCCCGCTCCGCGCTGACCGTGAGGGGTTTCAGACCCTATGAGCGATAAGCACTGGAAATCGAGTTGATCGTTTGTCGAACCCTCGACGGTTCGCTTACCTCGTTGCCGATCCTGCTCGAGATATCCCTCGCCACTCTGGCCCTTAGATCTGCGCTCCTGGGCGTCTTTGGCTGTTCTTGAGCAGCCTTGGGGTCTTCAGGCTTTCCAATCCCCAGCTTCTCCGCCCACTTCTGGATGACCCGACCCGCGCGAACTTGGCGACCATATTATCCAGGACATTCTCAACCTTGCCCCTGGTCTTATTAACGATCTCCCGCCCCTTGTCACCCTCCTAGCCAAGGCTCAAAAAGCACGACAAAAGACATTTCTGCAGTGTTAAACGCGTTGGATGTACTGACCGCAAGGTTGTAAACGGCATGGACTTTTTTGCACGTTCTTTCGAAGCAACAAACAACGCTCAACTGTCGCCGACTCAGCCGCTTTGCTTATTTGGTTAAGCCCTGTGCGATGCCACGTCCTACGTTTGACAAAGCGGTCGGCTTTACTCATAGCTCCCCTGATCAGGCCGACTCATATTCCTCGAGGTCGGCAAAATCGCTCGGGGGTGAGTACTTAACAACTTTTATGGGATCAGGAAGTTGATCTAACCTGGCGCCAAAGAAGTGCTCGAAACCCCCCTCCAAATCAGTGATGTATGAAGAAATAATCTTCAGTTTACCTTTAATTCTCGCTAAGTAAATCAGCTCATGAAATGAGTTTGATCCTTTACTGCTACTGCTCAGATAAACACCATATAATTCCCCAAGCTTTGCATGGGCAAATTTCTTAATCATAAAAAGCTTACGTTTTTGCTTGCCCTCAAGGAAGGTATGAGCTTCTTTGAACCAAGCATCATCGGGATTTTTCCGCCTGCGAACATCTGTCTCCATATCTTTATCGGCATAATACTTTTCATTAAACGCACTCCTGGCATCCCAAAAAAGCTCATCATCTCGCTCTTCATAGGCCATTTTCCACAAAAGATACTCTTCTTGAACAAACTCTTCTATGAACATCTCAACTTCATCCATAAACATCTCCTATTTAAGCTTAAGCCACCTGTCTGGCCCTGTGTTGACAGGACCAAAGATTTTAGTCTTGCCATTAGCCGATTTGCCATTTCCGCTATATTCAACGTCCTCCACAGCTTTTAATAAAGGCGTAAATTTTACGAGATCACGTAGAATCTTCTGCTTAATCTTCTCCTGCTTATGATCCGGCAATCCCGAGCCGGCCAAACTTTTTAACTGATCTACCATGCCTGCAACTACAGCTTCCTCGGCCACTTGTCCCCAGTCTACGGTCACACAGAGATTAAAGGTAATGATGTCATTATCTCTTACCCAACCAGCTATTTCGCGCTCCTTCGCTCCCATCACCTGCTTATTGAAGTAATCACTCGTAGCCACTAAGTTGAGCGATGTTCTATAACCTGACCCACCAAACCAGTTGGCGATAATGTGGGCGCTGTTTTGCCCAGCATTTTTTTGCTTGTTGGCAGGATCTTGCGTGACGCCACGTCCTAAGGAGGTGAGGTCAAGGCTAAACCCCTGTGCCTGGGTCACGTGCCCGCTTCGCCCGACCTGAACCTGGAAGCTTTTACCCGCCCTGGTCGTGTACTTAACCAGAATCCCCTTATCGTTGGGCTCTGCGTCCATGCTGACCGGGTAAAAATCGGTGTGGAGTTTCCTCGAGGGAGTCCGAGCGGTCGGATTGATAACCGCAGTGACGTGATACGCCCCATCCGGCTCTTTGACTAAGGAGATCGAGCTAAGCTTGTACCGTTGCTTTATAGCCGGTAAGCCGCTCCTGATGCCTTGCTCAGTAGCCTCATCCGCAAGCAGAAGCTTGTCTGCGTCGGCTACGGCTTTTCCGACATCGGCCTCTTTCTGGGCCCTCGTGCGATGATCCCCCCCCTGAGCGGCTTTGGGGTTATCATGTTTCCCGATCCCTGGCTCCTGTGCCCACTTCTTGATGACCGGCGTGAACCTGGCGACGATCTTGTCCAGGACGTTCTCGACCCTGCCCTTGACCTTGTTGACGATCTCCCGCAACTTGTTCCCGATCTTCCCCAACCCCAAGAAGCGCGACAGGAAGCCCAGCGTGACCGGGATGGCTTTGGCGAGGCTGAGTTCTACCCGCTGAGTCGCGGCGGTCAGGTTGCCGGCGGCGATGGCCGAGACCGAGTCGAGGATCGAGCTGCCCAGCGAGGCGATCTGCTTGGCCCGCTCGACGAAGAACATGGCGGTGTCGAACACCGAGAGGATGGCCTGCACGAAGCCCCCGCCGGGGATCAGCAGGCTCGCCACCTTGATGACCGCCTTCTTGATGACCTCGGCGATGACGTAGTTCTTGATCCCCCCGATGGCCTCGGTCTTGATCAGGCTGGCGGCCTCGCCCATGTCCTTGGCCTTGTGCAGGCCGCTGTTCTTGAGGGCCTGGAAGGCCGAGAGGGATCCGCCGGTGGCGGTTTCGGCCCTCGAGACGAGGTGTTCCCCCTGCGGTCCGATCCGTTTGACCAGCTTGGCGCGGACGTTGCGGTAGGAAAAGCCCATGATGCCCAGCGCCGTGGGGAGCAGGGCCATGGCGTCGTCGAGGCGGCGGGGGAAGCTGATGCCGCCGCTCGCCCCGGTGAGCCACTCGCCCAGGCCGGTGGTGAGGTGGGTCCGGGCGTTTTTGCTGAACCCCTCGAAGCCGCCCTTGCCGGCCTTAATCATGTTGCGGGCGAAGGCGCCGGGGTTTTTGAGGACGCCCAGCAGTACCCCGCCCGCAACATGATTA
>NZ_QXDL01000189.1:0-7827 GCF_003574345.1 Calidithermus terrae | reverse complement strand
CGTTTTACCCGCCGTGCGTCGCCCAGCTCGGCCTCCGCGAAATGCAGGCTGGCCCATTGAACCGGATCCTCGGGATGCAGTTCCATCGTCTCGAACCATACAGGGTTGAGATGTGGGTAATGACAAGGGCTTTAGCCGTGGGGTGGTTTACCCGCTCTCAACCCCCCGCCCGTGTCCCCATCGCGGGCTGTGCCGCTCGAGGCTTGCTGAAGACGAGCCACACCGCCACCATCAGCAACGTCGCCCCTCCGGCCACGCTGAAGATCAGGGCGGGGCTCAGGCGGTCGACGACCGGGGCCAGCAGCAGCAGGGCGATGGGCATGCCCACCTGGCCCACGCTGCCCAGCACCCCGAAGACCCGGCCGCGGAACTCGGGGGCCACCAGGCTCTGCAGCAGGATCACCAGGCTGGTGTTGACCAGGCCGTTGGCGACGCCCCCCACCACGGCCAAGGCGTACATCCACCCCACCTGCCCCACCCAGCCGATGGCGCCCATCGCCACCGCCATCACGCTCAGGCCCAGGCTGAAGGCCACGCCGGGCTGCAGCCTGGGGCCCAGCACGCTCACCAGCACGTTGCCCAGCACGATCCCCGCGGTGAAGGAGCCCATGAAGAAGCCGTAGCCCTGCGCGCCCAGGCCCAGGTCCTGCATCATCTTGGGGATGAGCATGAGCACCGGGGCGAAGGTCATGTTGATGAAGAAGGCCATCAGCGGGACCAGGGTCAGGACGCGGCTGCGGGCCATCAGGCGCAGGCCCTCGCCCAGCCCTTGCCAGAAGCCCTCGTGCCGCACCTGCCCCACGAAGGCGGGCATCCGCACCAGCAGCAGGAGGCCGGCCATCACGAAGAAGGAGACGGCGTCGACGAGCAGGGCCAGCGGCGAGCCGATCTGGCTCACCAGCACCCCGCCCCCCACCAGCCCCAGGAAGTTCATGCCCTGGGTGGCGGTGCCCAGCAGGCCGTTGGCGCGGGCGAGCTGGTCCTTGGGGACGAGCTCGGGGAAGACCTTGGCGGCGGCCGGGCCGTAGATCACGCCGATGACGCTCATCAGCACGGTGGCCGCGTAGATCAGGGGGATGCTGACCTCTCCCCGCGCGGCCAGGGCCCACAGCCCCAGGGCGATCAGGCCGCGGGCCACGTCGCCCAGCACCAGCGGGGGCTTGATGGGCAGGCGGTCCACCAGGTTGCCGGCCAGCGGCGCGAAGAGGCCGGGGATCAGCGAGAGGGCCAGGTTGACCCCCATGCTCGCGGCCGAGCCGGTGAGCTCGAGGATCAAGAACGAGAGCGCGATGCCGGCCAGCGCGCTGCCGAAGCTCGACTGGGCGGTGCCCAGCCAGTAGAGCACGAAGTCGCGGTTCCAGAGCTTGGCGGGCGGCATCAGGCCACCCCCTCGAGCTCGGGGGCGTTCGGGTCTTTCCGGGGCGTGGGGTGGGTCAGGGCAGGGGTCATCGCGCTTCCTCTTCTCGAGGCCAGGGTGCGGGCTAAGCTACTTGGTGTGAAAGAGGAGATCTCAAGTAGGCAGCTCAAGCTGCTGCTGGTGCGCGAGAACCAGCGCATCCTCGACCGGCTCCTCAAGAGCCCCGGCAGCGCCCAGGAGCTCGTGGAGCAACTGGGCCTGGACATGAACCGCGTGCACTACCGCCTGCGCCAGATGCAGGCGGCGGGCCTGGTGCGGGTGCGGGAGGAGCGGCGGCGCAAGGGCCGGGCCGTCAAGGTTTATGAGGCCGCGCAGGAGCGCTTCCTCATCCCCTTCAGCGCCTCTACGGCCGCCAGCATCGAGGAGCTGATGCAACAGGTGTACCACGAGGCGATGGACCGCTTCGTGCACAACCTCATCCGCCAGTTCGCCCGGTACGACCCCGAGTGGGGGGTCTTCGCCCAGCCCGACGAGCGCGGCAACCTGAGCATGGCCTTCGGCCTGTTCAACCCGGAGCCCGGCGCCCCCTGGCGCGCAGAGCTGCGCGAGCGCATCCTGGGCGAGTGGGGCGGGCTCTCGCTCACCCCCCAACAGGCCAAGGACTTCATCCGCGAGCTGCGGGCGCTGCGCGAGAAGTACCGCCGGATGGCCCCGCTCGAGGGCAGGCCGCACATGGTGGGGCTGTTCGTGGTGGAGGGGGTGGCCTGAGGGGTTTTACCGCCGGGCGCGTGAAATCCTGCGACAGAGCCGGTATCGTGACCCTAGAACCCAAGAAGATTTTGGGTCAAAGTAACCCCGCCATCTATATACGCTAAAGCAGTGCCATCATCAGTGTAGGCCACTGCAAAAGGCATTATGGCTACGAGTAAAACTAAGATGCGGATCTCGCTTGCTGAGCTTCACGGTTCGGCATAACGCTCGAGCCATTGGCGAGCCAAGATAGAGCAGCCCAGAGGCCAGCTACAGGGGCTGTCACAACCCAGTCACACCCCCCCCGCTATCGTGCCTCTCGCAGCCCTGGAGCGCAGGGACTGCAAGGAGAGAGCATGAGCAAAGCCATTTGGACAGGCATTACCGTAGCCGCGCTGGGCCTGGGGGCCCTGGCGGTGCTGGCCCAGAACAGCCAGGGCCAGACCGTCATGGGGCAGACCAAGACCCTCTTCGGCGGCCAGGTCTCGAGCTGGGCCAAGCTCGACGCCAAGGGACAGGTGCTCGAGGCCGGGATCACCGTGCCGATGAGCGTGGTGGAGAAAGCGCCGCTGCCCGGGCCCAACGACAAGCCCCAGGCCGAGGGCGGCCCCGGCTTCGGGCCCGAGGCGATCCTCGAGTTCCCCGCGGCCGTCAAGAAGACCACCTTCCTCGACCACGTGCAGGTGTGGTGGGAGGGCTTCGGCCACCCCCCGGAGCGCTACCTGGCCCCCCACTTCGACTTCCACTTCTTCGGCATCCCCGCCGCCGAGGTGGCCAAGATCGACTGCAAGGACCTGACCCCGCCCGCGCTCGAGCTCACCCCCAAGGGCTACGCCCCCGCGGTGCCCCCCGGTGCCAACGCCGCCGAGTTCTGCGTGCCGCTGATGGGCTTCCACGGCGTGCCGATGTCGGAGTTCAGCGCCCCCGGCCAGCTCAAGCCCGGCCTCTTCGACCACGTGCTGATCGCCGGCTTCTACAAGGGGCAGTACACCTTCAGCGAGCCCATGATCACCCGCGAGTTCCTGCTGAAGAAGCAGAACCTCGACCTCGAGGTCAGCCGCCCGGCCAAGGTGGGCCGCAAGACCCTCTACCCCACCCGCTTCAAGCTCACCTACGACGCCAAGGCCAACGCCTACCACCTGGCCTACAGCAACTTCCAGGCGGGCGAGTAAGGCCGCCGGACGCCCCGAGGTGAGCCCGTGAAACGCACCGCCCTGACGTGGACCCTCCTCCTGAGCCTGCTGGGCCTCTCCCTGGCCCTCGCCCACGGCGGGCACGCGCACCTCGGGGTGTTCCCCGCCTGGTACAGCGCCGCCCAGGCCGAGCGCGGCCGCGCCCTCAGCCTCCAGAAGTGCGCCGCCTGCCACGGCCCCCGGCTCGAGGGCCGCTACGGCCCCCCCCTGGCCGGCCCCCGCTTCCTGGCCCGCTGGGGCGGGCGCACCGCCGAGGAGCTCGCCCGCTACGTCGCCGCCCGCATGCCGCAGGGGCGGGCGGGCACCCTCAAGGAGGCCGAGGTGCTCGACCTGCTGGCCTTCATCCTCCAGGCCAACGGCTACCCGGCAGGGGAGCAAACCCTGCAGACCAAGACGCTCAAGCAGATCCAGATCCTCAAGCCCTAGCCCTCCAGCCCCTGCCGCGCTCCGA
This sequence comes from Calidithermus terrae, assembly GCF_003574345.1. Taxonomy (NCBI): domain Bacteria; kingdom Thermotogati; phylum Deinococcota; class Deinococci; order Thermales; family Thermaceae; genus Calidithermus; species Calidithermus terrae. The sequence continues at coordinate 4,076 of NZ_QXDL01000189.1, read as the reverse complement.
CCCTCCACCGGCTCTGCGACTCCGCAGGCCCGGCGGGGGGTTTAGGGCGACCGGGGCTGCGAAGCGCAGATCCAGGAAAGGAACAGACCATGCCCAAGGGTTACGTGATCTTCACCTCAGCCATTCACGACAAGGACCGCTACGACCGCTACGTCGAGAAAGCGGTGCCCACCATCCTCCAGCACGGGGGGCGCCCGCTCGTCGCCTACGACGGCCCGATGGTCGTCGAGGGGCGGTGGCACGGGACACGCACGGTGGTGCTCGAGTTCGACTCGCTCGAGGCCGCGCACCGCTGGTACCGCTCGCCGGAGTACCAGGCGGCCGCCGGCGAGCGCCGGGCCAGCGCCGAGGCCAACGTCGCCATCGTCGGCGGCTTCGAGATGCCTGTTCCCTAGAGCCACCGCAGGTCACAGAACCGTCGCGGCCCCGGGTGTAGGGTGGGCGGCGATAAAGGAGGAAGCATGAGAGTACTGGTCACAGGCGGGACCGGGGTTCTGGGGCGGCAGGTGGTGCAGGAGCTGCTGCGGCGCGGCGTCCCGGCCCGGGTGCTCAGCCGCAAGGCCCGCCCCCTGGCCGCGCTCGAGACCGTGCAGGGCGACCTGCTCGAGCCCTCCACCCTCCCCGCGGCCCTGGACGGGGTCGAGGGGGTCATCCACTGCGCCTCCAACCCCGCCCGGCCCAAGGAGGACCCCGCGGCCACCCGCAACCTCATCGCCGCCGCCCACGCCGCCGGGGTGAAGCACCTGGTCCTCATCAGCATCGTGGGCATCGACGGCATGCGCTGGAACCCCTACTACCGCGCCAAGCTCGAGCAGGAGCGCTTGGTCGAGGCCGGCGGCGTCCCCTACACCCTGCTGCGGGCCGCGCAGTTCCACGACTTCGTGGCCTTCCTGCTGCGCTCGCTGGGCAGGGGCGGGGTGCAGTGGCTCCCCGCCTTCACCCTCCAGCCCGTTGACACCGAGGCCGTCGCCGCGCGGCTGGTCGAGGCCGCGCTGGGCCGTCCCGCCGGCCGCCTCCCCGACCTGGTGGGCCCCGAGCCGCGCACCCTGGCGAGCCTGGGGCAGGAGTGGCTCGCCGCGACCGGGCAGCGCAGGCGGGCCGTGGTGATCCCGCTGCCGGGCTGGGTCGCCCGGGCCTGGCGCCCGGTCGGCGGCCCCGAGGCCGAGCGCGCCGGGCGCTCGTGGGGCGAGTGGCTGGCGCAGCAGGGCGCCCAGACCCAGGAGGCCTAGCCGTGCCCCCCCTCGTGCGCGCCGCCGAGCTCGCCTGTCGGTGGCCGATAGCCGATGGCCGGACGCCGGACGCCGGGCGCGGGTCGTGCGTCCTGCGTCGTACGCCGTACGCAAAACGCCCCTTCTTCGCCCCCCTTAACAAGGGGGGCTAGGGGGGATATCCCCACATGAGCCACAGGCTGACGGCTGACCGCTGAACGCTGACGGCTGACCGCTACCGGCTTCCCTTACCGCCAGAACGCGTCCACGCGGTGCTGGTCGTAGTTGTGCACCCAGCACTCGGCCACGCGGCCGGTCTCGAGGCGCAGCAGGTACACCACGCGGCTCTCCAGGCGCTCGCCCTCGCGCTCGACGACGTTGGTAGCTAGCACGGCGGCGTGCTTGTGGCCGGCCAGCACGTCGTGGACGCGGACCTCCAGCCGGCCGGCGGTGCGGCGCGAGAGTTCGCCCCAGAACTGCAGGAAGCCGTGGCAGCCGTGGTACTCCCCGGAGTGCGGGTTGCGCCCCGGCACGTGCAGCACGGCGCCGGGGGCGAGCAGGATCTGCAGGTTGGCGAGGTCGCGGGCCTCGAGCGCCGTGAAGACCTCACGGGCCAGGGCTTCTTGGGGGGATGTCGCGGGCACGGTTTCACCTCGGGGGTGCGGGGAGCGGCTCAGCGGCCCAGCTCCTCCAGCGCACGTCCGCCGGGCGTGTTGCGCAGCCAGGCGTGGGGCTCGAGGGCGCTGCGGTGGGTCTCGCGCCCCGCCCCCAGGCGGCCGAGCAGGCGGTTGAGCAACACGACGAAGCCTCGCACGTCAGCCTCCTCGCCCTTTCACAGCGGCAGGATCTCGATGCCGTGGGCGCGGGCGACCTCGACCAGCCGGCCCAGGTCGAGGGGGGCCTTGGGCCGGTCCTCCCGCAGGCCCAGCCCGGCCAGGAAGACGTCGTGCACGTCGGCGGCGGCGCCCAGCTCGGCGTAGAACCGGGCGTGCGCCAGCCCGGGCGCGAGGGTGGCGAGCACCCGGGCGGGCCCCGGCCCCGTGCTCTGCAGGGCGTGGACGGCCCCGGCCGGGATCAGGAGGGTCTGGCCGGGCTCGAGCCCGACCAGCTCGTCCTCCAGGCGCACCGCGAGGCGGCCCTCGAGCACGTAGAGCTGCTCGGGCTCGGCCGGGTGGCGGTGGGGCACCATGCCCTCGCCCACGGGGACGACGAGTTCGAACATCGAATAGTGGCCCCGGGTCTCGCGCCCGGTCGCCAGGAAGGTAATGCCGGTGCCCAGCACGCGCAGGGTGGTCCCGGCGCGGGGCAATGCTTCGGTGGGGTTCATAGGCTTCTCCAGTCGCTGTTCCGGAACTTTCCCGGTCACGCGGGGCAGCTTAGGGCAGGGTCTGTGACTGGCCTGTGACAGCGCAGCGCCCCAGCCGCGCGAACGCTTCTCGCCGCCCCCGCAAGCTCGTACAATGGCAGCACGAGGGAAAAGAACGTGACCCACCGGCTCAGCCTCCTCGGCCCTGCCCGCCTCCACACCTCCCAAGGAAGCCTCCCCCTCGAGCGCAAGACCGCCGCCGTGCTGGCTTACCTCGCGCTGGAGGGGCCGGTGCACAAGTACCGGCTGGCGGGCTGGCTGTGGCCCGGCTCCGGCGAGACCGCCGCGCGCAACAACATGCGCCAGCTCCTGCGCCGCCTGCGGCTGGCCGCCGGGGAGGTGGTGCTGGGCGAGGACCGCCTGGAGCTCGCGCCCGAGGCCGAGGTGGACGTCAAGCGGCTGTCCTACCTCGAGACCCCCTCGCTCGAGCTGCTGACCCAGGAGGCCGAGCTGCTGGGCGAGCTGAGCTACGACGACTGCCCCGACTTCGAGGAGTGGCTCGAGGGCGCCCGGGCGGAGCTGCGGCAGTTGCGCGCCCACGCCGCCCGCGACGAGGCGGCGCGGCTGGAGGCTTCGGGCAACCCCAAGCAGGCGCTGGCCTACGCCCAGGTGTGGGCGCGCATCGAGCCCCTCTCCGAGGAGGCCCACCGCCAGGTGATCCGCCTGCACTACCTCGTCGGCGACCGCGGGGCCGCCCTGGCCGCCTTCGAGCAGTGCAAGCGCGTGCTGCGCGACGAGCTGGGCGCCGAGCCGCTGCCCGAGACGCTGGAGCTCGTGCGGCTGGTCGAGCGCGGCACCGAGCTGCCGGGCGCCGCCCCCAGGCCCCGGGCCGCCGTGCTCCCCGCCGCCGTGCTGCGCCCGCCGGTGCTGGCGGGGCGCGAGCGCGAGTGGGCGATGATGGAGGAGGCCTGGGAAGAGGGGAAATTCATCTTCCTGGTCGGGGAACCCGGGGTGGGCAAGTCGCGCCTGGCTACCGACTTCCTCGCCAGCAAGGGCCGCTTCGTGCACCTCGAGACCCGCCCCGGCGACGCGAAGATCCCCTACTCCACCAACAACCGCTTCGTCCGGATCATGCTGGCCCAGTACCCCGACTACTCCCCCCCGGAGTGGGTGCGCCAGACCCTCGCCCCCTGGCTCCCCGAGCTCGGCGAGGGCCCACCCGCCTCCGACCCCGGCCTGCAGACGCGCTACTTCGAGGCCGTGGGCCACGTCTTCGACCAGATCGGCGCCCACGGCGAGGCGGCCTTCGTCGATGACCTGCAGTTCATGGACGACATCTCGGCCCAGACCGGCGAGTTCCTGCTCTCCCGGCTCTTCCCGCTCAACCAGCCGGGGGGCCTGCGGGGCTTCGTGACCTGCTACCGCAAGGGCGAAATCTCGCCCCTCATCGAGCAGATGCACGCCGAGATGGTCACGTGGGGCATGGCGGTGCGGGTCGAGCTCGACCCGCTGCCCCCCGCCGCCGTCGGCGAGCTGCTGCAGGGCCTCGGCCTCCCCGACCC
>NZ_QXDL01000188.1:0-7886 GCF_003574345.1 Calidithermus terrae | reverse complement strand
GGAGGGGGGCAGGTCGGGGGGGGTCTCGTCGGTGAAGAGGTCGCCGTAGCCGATGCCCAGCGCGCGGATGACCTCCTCGGTGGACGCCCCGCCGAAGTCGTAGAGCAGGATGCGCCCGTTCGCCAGGCGGATCGAGAGCGAGGGCTCGCTCTCCTCGCGCACCGGCGAGAGGGCCATCCAGCGGCCGGGCCCGGTCTTCCGCACCCCTTTGAGGCTGGACAGGAGCCGCTCGAGGCCCTTCCCCGCCATGTGGCTCTTGGGGTCGCCGCCGCGCCGCTCGATCATGCGCTCGAAGTCACGGCGGCTCGCGTCGATGAAGGCCTGCAGCCGCGTCGGCGAGGTACCCACCCGGCTGGGCGAGCCCGGCAGGTGCCGCCCGGTGAGGGCGATGAAGGGGCTGCGCCGGACGGCCACATTGCCCCAGGTCAGGGGCTGCTCGCTGCCGCCCTCGTACAGCAGCAGCAGCGAGCCCGGCACCACGCCCTCCTCGGCGTAGCAGTTGAGCATGTCCAGGTAGCGCATGGCCCAGGGCGCGACCTTGCCGTCCTTGAGCGCGTTGTAGAAGGTGATGGCCACGACCGGGTTGTAGCGCGAGTTGACGTAGGCCAGGCCCGAGGCCTGGGCCTGCGCCAGCGCCTGGCAGGCCCGCTCGAAGCTGGCCCAGCTGTAGGGGTCCTCCACGCTCGCGGCGACGGCGGGGTTGGCCGCCTGCACGAGCTCAAGAACCGGCCGCCCTTTGGCGCCGCGCTTCGCGCCCGGCCGCCACAGCGCCCAGCGGTTCTCCCGCGTGAGCTTCTGGGGCAGCTCGAGCCACCGGCCCTCGGCGGGCCGTCCTGGGTGGGGTGTCTCCGTCATGGCCCACACTATAGCGGGCTTTGATAGGGAGTCCGGGCCGAAGATGAGAAGCGGGGTGGGGCCGGTCCTGTTATCCTATCGTTGATTTCCATAGCTTGAAGTCCCGTATACCCCGGCTATACTAAAAACACCAACCCCCCGAAGGTTTGGGGAACCGGGGGGTCGACGCCACAGGTGTTGCCCTGCCTGAGTTGTCAGGAACAGGGTAGCACAGGCGTGGAAGGAGTGCAATGCCCACGATGCCTTCAGCCTGCGCCCGCCACGACCCACACGACCCACAGCCTCGCCCCCTGGGTGCCGCCGCGCCGGGGGGATCGTCCGCACGGCGCCCGGGGCCGGCCCTCGAGCGCCGTGCCATGAGCAGCCCCGATAGGAGGACGGCCCGCAGCCTCTCGGTGTACCGGCGTCAGCCGGTCCCGAAGGGGATCGTCCTCCCCTTCCGCGCGCCGGGGGTGCGGCCGTGAGCGTCATCCGCCGCGGACCCAAGCGGGACTTCACGGTGCTGCCCAACGCCACCCTCAACGACGCGCGGCTGTCGTGGGAGGCGCTGGGGATGCTGGCCTACTTGGTCAGCAAGCCCGCCGACTGGCAGGTGCGGGTGGCCGACCTCACCCGCCGCCCGGGCAGCGGCCGCGACCGCACCTACCGCATCCTCGAGGAGCTGGCGCGCAACGGCTACCTGGAGCGCCGCCAGCTCAAGGACGCGCGCGGCCGCTTCACCGGCTGGGAGTACCTGGTGCACGACGAGAGCCAGGACCCGCCCCCTTCCCCCCCTTCACCGCGTCCTGAAAACCCGGATACGGCTGGGCCGTATCCGGCTAAGCCGGAGCTTAAAAAAGAAGGAATTAAACAAAAGACAGAATTTAACGAGCAAGAATCGAAGATTCTTGCCTCGAGCAAGGAATTGCCGGCAATTCCTCCGCCGGCCCCGCCCGCCGAAGGGGCCGCCCCGCGCACCCCCTCTCGAGCCGCCCCGGCTTCCCCCGCTCGAGGCATGCTCCGCCAGGAAGACGCCCCCCTCTCAGGACGGGCTGCGCCCGCGCACCGGTCGGAAGGCGCACCCCGCGGGCCGCGGGCGGAAGGATCTTCCCCGGCGGCCCTCGGCGGGTGCCCGGCCAAGCGGCACGACGCGGTGGGCGAGCTGGCCCAGGCGCTGGGTCTGGCGGGCTGGCAGAAAAACTTCGCCCGGGTGGCGGTGAGCGAGGAGCGGACCCGCAACGCCTGGTTCTACCTCGCGCGCCAGGCCCCGCAGGCCCTCAAGGGCTCGTACCGGCTGCTGGACAAGACCGGGGAGCGAGGCCCGGTGACCTGGGGGAGCTGGCTGCCCCTCCTGGCCGAGGACGTGCGGGCCTACGGCGAGGCCCGGGTAGCGCGGGCCCTCGAACTCGCCGTCGTTCAGGGCACGCCCAAGGGGGCGTGGGGCTACTACCGGGCCGTCGTCGAGGACCGCAAGCGCCCGGCCCCGGCGCATCCCCGCGCCGGGGCCTTTGCAGAGGGGTGGGGGCACTTGGAGGCGGAGTACGGCCCGCTGACCTCGGGCTACAACCTGGACGACCTCGAGCGCGAGTACGGGGCCCTGGGGAGGGCCCTTGGGGACGATCCCCTTCGGGACAGAGCAAGCTCTGTACACCCGGGGGAGGTGGCTAATGTTTGAGCCCTCCTGCGCCCCCGGCCCGCTGCCCGCCCGGCGCAGCGCCCCCCAAAACGACCCGCGGCTGCCCCCCTGCCCGCTGTGCGGGGCGACGGCCCTCGAGAGCGCCTACCGCTTCGCCGAGGACATCTCCCACGACTGCGACTGCCTGCGTGACCGGGAGGAGGAGTATTACCGGGGCCTGCGGCAGCTGTGGCGGGGGCGGGTCTGCCTCGAGCAATTCCTGGCCGGCGTGCCCCGCCGCTACCGGGGCTTCACCCTCGAGGGCTACGTGCGCGAGCCGGCCAGCGCCGAGGCCCTGGCGGCAGCCCAGGGCCTCCGGCCGGGGGAGTTCCTCTACCTCTACGGCCTGCCCGGGCGCGGCAAGACCCACCTGGCGGTGGCGGCCGCCCGCCGCCTGGCGACGACGGGGCGCAGGACGCTGTACCTGGGCGAGGCCGAGTACCTCGAGGCGATCTACCGCGCCATCCGCGGCCAGGGCGAGGCGCCCGACTACCGCCCGGCCGAGGTGGTCGTGCTCGACGACGCCGGCAAGATCAAGCCTACCGACTTCGCCTACCAGACGCTCTACGCCCTGCTCGAGCACTTCTCCAGCGAGGGCAAGACCCTCCTCGTCACCAGCAACTACCCCCCGCTGCAGCTCGCCCGGCGGCTCGCGGGGGGCGAGGCCGAGGCCGCCGCGGCCATCGCCAGCCGGCTGACGCAGGGCTACGTGCTGGAGGTGGGGGGCCGCGACCACCGGGCCGCGGCCGCTCAGGGCCCCCTCCCCCCCGTAGGTGGACGTTGTCCACAAGTGCAACACGCCGGGGGGCTGGGCGCGGGGGGAGCGGGGTGACGATGCTCCCCAGGCAGGACGTGGACGGGTTCCTCGGAGCGCGCTACGTGGGCGACTGCGGAGTTGAGTATAAGTTCCCTCCTTCGCGGTACCTGGGCGGGCTGGCCCACGAACTCGGGCACGCCTTCGGCCTGCCGCACCCGGGCGGGTGCGGCAGCGGGAGCAACTCTTGCGACGCCGGCTCCGTGATGTGGACTGGCTACGCGTCCTACTTTTCTCAGCGTGTCAAAGTCCACCTCCGCATCGCCGCCCTTAAAGCGCTCAAAGCAGTGCAAGTGCGTCTAGCTTCCAACACTCTCGCCCACAAACCCAGGCTTCAGGATGCCATCCGGGTAATGCCCAAACAGGGTAACGAGACAAGTTAATGTCCAAAGAAGAAGTAGTTGTCAGCATTATCGAACAAATTGTCTCCACCTCTGTAGATTCTTTCGCTCATGGACAACGATCGGTCTTTTCTAAAGTTGGCGTGCCATAGCTCTATATATTGCCTATTTGTTGCTGGGTCTACACCGTAGGCTTTGAGTATGCCGATATGTGAACCATTGATATACTTCCTGGTACTGCGGTCAATGACGGCGACAACGCGGCCAACCATCTGGGTGCGCATTTGCTCGGGTATCTCCCAGACGGAGAATGTGCCTCCTGGGGTTTCACTGACCGATAAGACTACCCCGGAAGCTGCTTTTATGAAGTCGGCGCACTGCCAATGAATCGCGGTATCGAACACATACAACTCATTGAGGTTCTCAGACGCCCCCGGCGCGCCCCGGGTGCGAAGCACTTCAGATATTCGTGTTGTCAACGTATCCCCACTAGCACCCCCCGCCGCCTGTACAAGTGCGTTTAATGTAGGCCCATCCCAATCCGAGTTCAGTATCTCAAGGACACGGATCTCCTGGGAAAAGGTAGTGGACTGACCATTCAGGCTGAATACGAGGTTCACCCGAATTTTCCGGGCATACGATGTCATCGGACGCACATTCGCTCTAGGGCTAGTTCTTATCCACACCCCTTCGGGTGATTCATAAACCGACACGAACTCAGCATTTGTTATCGAAACTGATACCGTCGTGCCGGGTGGCAGTCCTTGTCGGCATGAGTATTCGTCGCTGTGATAGTACCGGATTGGCGCATCTACAACATCTGTAACAAATTCTGGCCACCCAACCCTTATTGACGCTACTGACAACGTCTTAACGTCCGTCAAAGAGGCCGCTACGACGTTGGACAAACCCCCGCAAGGGTCCGGCGGAGGGGGTGGTGGCACCGTCCCGAACTGAAGCGCTTGATAGGCGCTCACGGCGCTACCTCCGCTGTCCGTTATCCTTAACCTCGCGGTAAATGACCCTGCGGTGGAGTATGTGTGGGTTTGGTAGGTCCGGCTAGAACAAGGGAATTGGTAGTCTGTCGTCCCATTGTTATCAACGTCAATTTCACACATCAGCACCGCACCGTCAGGATCAGATACAAGCCAGTTAAAGGCAACAACAGTCGGGACCCCCCCCGATGTCGGCGTTGCACTGAAGGATGAGATGACTGGAGCTTGATTAGCTCTCAAAGTTACCTGAAGAACTCGAAAGGCTGAATTGCCATTACTATCCCTCACCTCGAGCGTGAACTCGCGGTAGCCCTCGGTCCAGGTCACCTTGTGGCTCGGGCTCCAGCCGTCGTCGCAGTTCTGGAAGGGCCCGGTGTCGTAGTTGGCCGTGGCGCTCGTGATGCGGCACTGCATCGGGCGCCCCTCGGGGTCCCAGATCTCCAGCTTGAAGTTGAAGGTCTGGTCGAAGCTGAGGTCGCCGCCGGGCTCGTAGTAGAAGCGCTTGATCTCGGGCGGGGCGTTGGTGAGCGCCCGCACCGTGGTGACCGAAGAAGTGCCGCCGAGCGGGCTCGAGCCGATGACCCGGGTGGTCCCCGCCCGCTTCCAGTGCAGCCGCACCGCCGAGTCGTGGTGGCCCTCGACGTAGTGCGGCTCGACCTCCACGATGCTGGGGTCCTCGCTGACGAAATTCACCCGCGAGAGGGAGGTCCCCTGCACGGTGCCGATCAGCACCGGGTGCTCGCCCGGGTAGAAGCCGAGGTCGGTCACGTTGACGCTCACCGACACGTTGAGCGGGCCGAAGTCGACGGGGCTGGCCGTGTTGTTGCCCAGCCTGAAGTACCGGTCCGCCTCGGTCCGGACGAAGAGGCCCGCCCGCTCGCTGAGGGCCATTTGGATGACCTTACTGACTATGGGGACCCTCTGCCAGGAGTTGGACTCCTCCGACGGCAGGCCCAGCGCGCCGTACTTCCCGGCCACGTACAGGTCCCCGCCGACGAGGATCGCCGCGCACATGGCGGAGTTGCACTGCACGTCCAGCACCGGGGCAGGGAGGGCCACCGGCGCGGGGGTCAGCTGCCGGTCACGGTTGCCGCTGCCGAACTGGCCGAACCCCTGGTGGCCCGCCACGTAGAGCTGCCGTTGGGGCGTGATGCATACGGTGAGTCCGGTGGTCGCGGCGCAGTCGACAGCGGTCGGGAAGGCCGTCCGGGTCCAGGTGGTTACCGGATTCCCTGTATAGCCCAGCCCGAGCTCCCCGTTCTCGTTGTTCCCGCACGCCCAGACCGACCCGTCGGACTTGAGCATCACGACGTGGAGGTGGCCCGCCGCCAGCCGGCGGGCGTCGCGGCCGCCGGTGTCCCCGAAGGGGGCGAGGTCGTTGGAGACGTACCCCCGGCAGGCCTGCCCCCGGAAGTTCCCGGCGCTGCTGAACACCTTCCGGTCGGGGTCGTTGGTGATGTAGTAATTGGTCTGGTAGCTGCCCTCGAGGGCGGCGATGTTGCTGACCCCCAGGTTTACCCAGCCCGTCTGCAGGTTGCCAGTCCCGTTCTCCCGCACGCCCGTGACGTAGACGCGGCCGTCGGACCCCAGCACGCTGTTGTGCTCGTAGCCGCCGGACGCGCCCACGGGGGTCGCGGGGATGGGCAGCTTCACCGGCGGGTCGATCTCGCCGCTGGGGATGTTGGGGATGCCCAGGGCGATGGCCGAGCCCATCCCGTACGCCTCGCCCTGTCGAGTCACCAGCAGGCCCCCGAAGTAGGGGGACATGGTGGAGGGCTTCATCGGCGGCACCACCCCTACGTTGACCGTCACGCTGGCCTGGAGTCCGTCCACGCTGGCCGTCACCGTGGCGCTGCCGTTAGGCTTGACGCCGCTCAGGGTGGCCAGCCCCCCGCTGGCGGAGAGAACCGCGACCGCGGCGGGGTCGGAGGGGGTAAAGGTGACGGGGGAGGTCACGGGCACACCGTTTTTCAGGGCCTGCAGCTCGAATAGCCCGCCCAGCGGCACCCCGATCGTGGCCCCGGCGGCGCTGTACCCGTCGGGGTCGACGTACCTCGAGTCGGGGAACCGGACCTGCAGTTTGAGCTCCGGGGGCGCCACCCCGAAGTTTGCGGTGACGCCCCTGGGCGCCGTCATCTCCACCGTGCAGGCCCCGGTCCCGGCGCAGGCCCCGCCCCACCCGGTGAAGGTGCTCCCCGCAGCGGGCTGGGCGGAGAGCACCACCGGGGTGCCGCCGGGGAAGCTCGCGGCGCAGGCCGGGCCGCAGTTGATGCCCGCCGGGCTGCTGGTGACGGTGCCGCTCCCCGCCCCCGCCTTGGCCACGGTGAGGGCGAAGGCCGGGAGCGGCCTGACGAACTCGAGGCCGTCGACCCACAGGCGGAACCCCGCGTCCCAGGTGTCGGCGTGGAGCTCGAGGTAGTCGACCTGGGCCAGGGTGGGGGTTCCCTGGCTGGTCCGCGTCCAGGTGCCGTCGCCGGCCAGCGGGACCTCCAGCCTGAGCCACTGCCCCCGCGCGTCGTTGAGCAGGTCCCGGGGCGGGCGGTACTCGAAGTAGCTGGCCCCGTTGCCCAGGCGCAGCCAGGGGCTGTGGCCCTGGAAGCCGGTGGGGCTGGGGTTCTCGGCGTAGAGCCACACCCGGAGGTGGCTGAAGCCCGACAGGTCCCAGCGGGCGTTGCGGGCCTTGGGGTAGACCAGCCGCACGTCGGAGCCGCTCTGGGTGTCGAGCTTCAGGCTCTGGCCGCCGGCCTTGACCCGCAGGGCGTCGTCGCCCAGGCCCGTGGGCTGGCGGTCCTCGAGGGCGTCGGCGCACCAGGCCGCGGCGTTGCCCTCGGTCAGCTCCGCCGGCGGGGCCCCGGCCCCGGCGCCGCCCGGGGGCTCGGCGTAGTCGCAGGAGCGGGTCACCCGCAGCGAGGCGGCGGCCTGGAGCCCCGCCGCGTCCTCGGCCAGCAGCTCGAGGCGGTTCTCGCCCGGGAGGAGCTCGGCGCTGAAGCTGAAGTCCTGGGGGTTCTGCCGCACCGCCAGGTCCTGCCACTGCCCCCCGTTCAGGCGGTGGCGCAGCCGGGTCACCCCCACGTTGTCCGAGACCCTCCCGCTGACGCGCAGGCTGGCCTCGGGGGTCAGGGCGTCCGCGCCGGGCGAGGTGAGGGCGAGCTGGGGGGGCCGGGTGTCACCGAAGGTGGCCGTCACCGCGCGGTCCTCCCCCATGCCCACCACGCACTCGCCCGCCC
>NZ_QXDL01000187.1:0-7923 GCF_003574345.1 Calidithermus terrae | reverse complement strand
CCTCTACATCGACCCCCAGGCCGAGGGCTGCGTGGACGACGGCAACGGCGGCCTGGGCGCTCACCACCCGCACCGCGTTCCTGCCGCCGTTGCCGTCGTCCACGCAGCCCTCGGCCTGGGGGTCGATGTAGAGGCCCTTGTCGGTCTTGGTGCCGAAGGTGGGGTCCTCGCACATGTCGCGCGGCCACTGGCCGTTGATGAAGAACTTGTAGGCGTAGCGCCCGGGCTGCAGGTCCACGCTGACGCCCCAGGTTTTGCCCTCGAGCTTCATCGGCGCCTCGCCCCAGTTGTTGAACGCCCCCCGCAGGCTCACCGACTTGACCTCGACGCCCGGTGGGGGGGTGTAGCTGAATTTGACCGGTACTGCCAACGCGAACCCCAAAAGCAACACGATCCAGGCCGACAAGCCCCGCATGAACACCTCCTGTAGAAACGCTTCCAAGATACCCCAGGGCGAGAACGGCCGCAAACACCCGGCACCCCAGGTCGCACACAAGGCGCCAACCGCCCGGGGCGTCCGACGTCTTGCGTCTTGCGTCTTGCGTTTTGCGTCTTGCGTTCGGCCTTCAGCGCTGAGCTAGGGGCGCTTCCCGCGCCCCTCGAGCGTCAGGATCAGCAGGCCCAGCAGCACCAGCGCCGAGCCCGCGTAGCCCAGCGGCCCGAAGCGCTCGCCCCACCACGCGAAGGCCACCGCCGCCGCGACCACCGGTTCGAAGGTGGCGACCACCGCGGCGCGGGTGGCCTCGAGGCGCCGCAGCCCCGCGTAGTAGGCCAGGTTGGCGCCGTAGGTCGCCAGCAGGGCGATGAACACCACGGCCGCCCAGGCCAGCAGGCTCTTGCCGTGGAACTCGACCAGCGGGAACAGCCCCAGCGCCCCCACCGGCAGGGCGTAGAGGAAGACCGTGGCGGTGGCGTAGCGGCTGAGGTAGAGCTTGCCGAAGATGTAGTACAGCGCGTAGGTGAAGGCCGAGAGCAGGCCCCACAACAGCGCCGCCGCCGACAGGCGCACCTCGCCCCCCTGCAGGCTGATGGCCGCCACCCCCAGCAGGGTGAGGGCCAGCGCCCCGAGCTTCCCCGGCGTCATGCGCTCGCGCAGCAACAGCCAGGCCAGCAGGGCCACCAGGGCCGGGGCCGTGTAGAGCAGCACCGCCGCCAGCGCAGCGCCGCCGGTCTGCACGGCGAGCTGGTAGGCGGCGTAGAACACCGAAATTCCCAGCACCCCGAAGCCCAGCACCGCCGGCAGGTCGCGGGGAGCCACCCGGGCCTGCCGCAGGACCAGGGCGTGCGCCCCGAACAGGACGCTGCCGATAGCCGCCCGCCAGAAGGCGACCTCGAGCGGCGTGATCCCCTCCTGGAACGCCAGCTTGGAAAACGAGCCCAGCAAACCCCACAGGGTCGCGGCGACGAGGACGAAGACGTAGCCCACCGGGCTGAGTCTACCGCGGCGCACCAGCCCAACAGGCCTTCATCTGGCATTGGTATAATCCCGGCGGAGCCTTATGAGGCCACGCGTAATCTTCCTCACCCTGGTGCTGGTGCTTCTGGCCGTCTTCGCCATGGCCAACTGGCCGCTCATCATGGCCTCGCAGTCGCTCTCCCTCGTCTTCACGCGGGTCGAGGCCCCGCTGGGCCTGATCCTCCTCATCGTCGTGGCGGTGCTCTCGATCTGGTACGTGATCCTCTCCATCGGCACCGAGACGGCGGCGCTGCTGGAGGTCAAGAAGTACGCCCGCGAGATCCTGGCCCTGCGCAAGCAGGTCGAAGACGCCGAGGCCAGCCGCCTGGTCGAGGTCAAGAAGCTCATCCAGGAGGAGCTCGAGGCCCTGCGGAGCCAGATCGGTGAGCGGATCGCGCAGTCCGAGAACACCCTCATCGAAGAGCTGGAGAAGGCCGGGAACACTCTGGCGGCCTACATCGGCGAGCTCGAGGACCAGATCACCGGCCAAGACCGCCACCCCCCGCCCCCGCCGCGCTGAAGCGTTGAGCCGGCCCGGGAAAACCGCTAAACTGGCAAGGGTTTGGGCCGTTAGCTCAGCCGGTCAGAGCGGGGGACTCATAATCTCTTGGTCGCAGGTTCAAGTCCTGCACGGCCCACCAGCCAAGCCGCAGTGGCCGGGGTCTTTCGGGGCCCCGGTTCGCCGTCGTGGGCCGCGCGCCCGGCAAAGCGAGGGGGTACTCGAGCCGGCTCGAGCGCCGGGGTCTTATCCTTGGGGGGTGCTGAAGGCTGTCCTCAAACCCGGCAAGGAGAAGAAAGTCCGCAACTACTACCCCGGCGTCTTCGCCGACGAACTCGCCGAGGCCCCGCCCGCCGCGGGCGTCACCGAGCTCTACGACGCCGAGGGGCAGTACGCCGCGACCGGCTACTTCGACCCCAAGAGCCGGGTGGCCCTGCGCGTCTACCGCTGGGAGCGCGGCAACCTCGACCGGGCGCTCTTCCGCAAGCGCCTGGAGGTCGCCCGGTCCAAGCGGGAGCACCTGGGGCCCTTCCACCGCCTGGTCCACGCCGAGGCCGACGGGCTGCCGGGGCTGGTCGTGGACCGCTTCGGGGAAACCCTGGTGGTGCAGGTGCGCAACCGGGCCATGGAGGCCCTGCGCGAGTCCTGGCTGCCGGCGCTGCTCGAGGTCGCCCGGCCCGCCGGCGTCTACGAGCGCTCCGACGTGGACGCCCGCAGGCAGGAGGGCCTGCCCGAAAAGGTGGGCGTGGTCCACGGCAGCGTGCCGGAGGTGCTCGAGGTCGAGGAGGACGGCCTGGTCTTCCCCATCCCCCTCGCCCTCGCCCAGAAGACCGGCTTCTACCTCGACCAGCGCGACAACCGCCGCCTGCTCGAGGGCCGGGTCAAGCCCGGCGAGCGCGTGCTCGACGTGTACAGCTACGTGGGCGGCTTCGCCCTGCGGGCGGCCCGCGCCGGGGCCTACGCCCTGGCGGTGGACAAGGACCTCGACGCCCTGGCGGTGCTCGACCACGCCGCCCGCCGCCACCGCCTCGCCGTGGACATCCGCTCCGGCGACGCCCTCGAGGTGCTCAAGGACCTCGCCAAGAAGGCCCAGCCCTTCCACCACGTCCTGCTCGACCCCCCCACCCTGGTCAAGAAGCCCGACGAGCTGCCCCGGGTCAAGCGCCTGCTGGTCGAGCTGCTCAACCACGCCCTCGAGCTGCTCGCCCCCAGCGGTTACTTGTGGCTGTCGAGCTGCGCCTACTACCTCACGCTGGAGGATTTGCTCGAGGTCGCCCGCCGCGCCGCCGCCGACCGGCGCCGCCGCCTGCGCGTGGAGACCGTGACCTACCAGCCCAGCGACCACCCCTGGAGCCTGCACGTGCCGGAGTCGCTGTACCTCAAGACGTTGGTGGTGCAGGATGATCCGTTGGGGTGAGGTCGAGGGTCGATGGCCGGGCGCGGGGCGCGGGTCGTACGTCTGATGCGGGTCGAACGTCCTACGTCGTACGCGAGACGCAAGACGCTTCGGCGCTAGACCCTCGACGGCGGGGAGGGCCGGGGTGGGGTTTACTGCGAGCCACAGGCCACTAGCCTTAGTGCCCCTCTCCCCCCGGCCCAAGCTCGGTGAGTTCGATCTCCCCTGCTCCCGCTTCGAACCCCACCCGCTTGTGGGTGCCGTCGCAGAAGGGCTTGTTGCTCGAGTAGCCGCAGCGGCACAGGGCCAGCTTGGCGCGCTCGAGGCGCTGCTCCGCCCCGTTCACCCTCAACCCGGCGCCCTGCGGCAGGTCGATGGCGACGGAGGCGTTTTCGCGGAAGCGGATCCTCATGGGACTTCAGGATACCCCCCTGGCCTCAGGGGGGGTGGGCTGAATGTCTCTGGTGAGGGCGGGCTTTGTCGGGAAAACTACGATCAGATCGGGATCCGCTCCTGGCGCGGGGCCGGGGCGAGGCCTGGATTGGGAGGTATAGTACACATGACGGTAAAGTATCGTATGGCAACCGTAAATGTAGACACCCTCGAGTTCCCCGGTTACGTCAAGAGCCCTCGAGCCAGGCAGTGGATCACCGAGATGGTGGCCCTGTGCAAGCCCGACAGCGTCCACTTCTGCGACGGCAGCGACGAGGAATACCAGCAGATGTGCGACTTACTCGTGGAGAAGGGCACCTTCATCCGGCTCAACCCGGAGCTGCGGCCCAACTCCTTCCTGGCACGCTCCGACCCCTCCGACGTGGCCCGGGTGGAGGACCGCACCTTCATCTGCAGCCTCAACAAGGAGGACGCCGGGCCCACCAACAACTGGGTCAACCCCCGCGAGATGCACGAGACGCTGCAGAAGCTCTTCGACGGCTGCATGCGCGGGCGCACGATGTACATCGTGCCCTTCTCGATGGGGCCGCTGGGCTCGCCCATCAGCTACATCGGCATCGAGATCACCGACTCGGCCTACGTCGTGGTCAACATGAAGATCATGACCCGCATGGGCAAGCAGGTCTTCGAGGTGCTGGGCGAGAGCGACCAGTTCGTGCCCTGCGCGCACACGGTGGGGATGCCGCTCAAGGACGGGCAACCCGACGTGCCCTGGCCCTGCAACCCCGACGTCAAGTACATCGTGCACTTCCCCGAGGAGCGCAGCATCTGGAGCTACGGCTCGGGCTACGGCGGCAACGCGCTGCTGGGCAAGAAGTGCCTGGCGCTGCGCATCGCCAGCGTGATCGGGCGCGACGAGGGCTGGCTGGCCGAGCACATGCTGATCCTGGGCGTCGAGGACCCCAAGGGCCAGAAGACCTACGTCGCCGCCGCCTTCCCCTCGGCCTGCGGCAAGACCAACTTCGCGATGCTGATCCCGCCCAAGCCCTTCCAGGAGGAAGGCTGGAAGGTGACCACCGTGGGCGACGACATCGCCTGGATCAAGCCCGGCCCCGACGGGCGGCTCTACGCCATCAACCCCGAGGCGGGCTACTTCGGCGTGGCCCCCGGCACCTCCTACAAGACCAACCCCAACGCCATGGAGACCCTGCGGGCCAACACCATCTTCACCAACGTGGCCCTCACCCCCGAGGGCGACGTGTGGTGGGAGGGCATGGACGGCCCGCCGCCCGCCAGGGCCATCGACTGGCAGGGCAACGAGTGGACCCCCGACTCCGGGCGCAAGGCCGCGCACCCCAACGCCCGCTTCACCGCCCCCGCCAGCCAGAACCCGGTCATCGACCCCGAGTGGGAAAACCCCAAGGGCGTGCCGATCAAGGCCTTCATCTTCGGCGGGCGACGGGCGACGGTGGTGCCGCTGGTCTACCAGAGCTTCAACTGGACCTTCGGGGTCTACCTGGGCGCGACCATGGGCTCGGAGATGACCGCCGCCGCCTTCGGCCAGATCGGGGAGGTGCGCCGCGACCCCTTCGCCATGCTGCCCTTCATCGGCTACCACATGGCGAGCTACTTCAACCACTGGCTCGACATGGGCCGCCGCGTCGTGGACCCCCCGCGCATCTTCAGCGTCAATTGGTTCCGCAAGGACAAGGACGGCAACTTCGCCTGGCCCGGCTTCGGCGAGAACATGCGGGTGCTGAAGTGGATCGTGGACCGGGCCAACGGCCGCGGCCGCGGCACCGAGAGCCCGCTGGGCTACGTGCCCCACTACGAGGACATCGACTGGCGCGGCCTGGACTTCTCCAAGGAGCAGTTCCAGGAGCTCATGGCCATCGACCGCGAGCTGTGGCTGAAGGAGATCCTCTCGCACGAGGAGCTCTTCATCAAGCTCTACGAGCGCATGCCCAAGGAGTTCCTGGCGATGCGCGAGCTGCTGATCTCCAACCTCTGGCGCTCGCCCGAGCACTGGGACGTGGGGGAGGTCAACAACTCGTAATACCAGATTCGGTTAGTTCGGCGCCGGATGGCGGCGAACTAACCCGACTGAAGGGAGTGCTCTAGGGTCCAAAAAGACAGCCTCCAGGGTTCTGGGTTGGATGATTATCTTTTTGAATCCGGTATAAGGAGACTGTAGCGCGAGCCGGTGGGGCGGGCCGGTGGCCCGCCCCACCGCGTCGATCAGGGCGTTACGGCACCAGCTTCACGGCCTGCCGGATGGCCCCCAGGTGGTAGGCCACGTGGGCGAGGGAGGCGGCCAGCCCGCCCGCCGCGTCCTCGTCCCAGGCCTCGGTTTTACGGGCCAAGTCCACGACGGCCTGGTACGCCGCGCGCACCCGGTCCCGGGTGGCCTGCCACCGGGCCGCGTCCACGGCCCGGGGCTCGAAGCTGCCCTTCCAGTCGAAGGGGCCCCGGTCGCCGCCGGCCCAGCGCACCATGACCTCGAGGTGGAACGCCACGTGCGCCGCGTGCGCGGCCACGCTGGTGCCCAGCGCCGTGGGGTGGGAGGCCTGCTCGGCGGTGAGGGCGTCCAGGGTGGCGAAGAGGCCGTGGTTGCCGCTGCCGTCGGGCTTGGTGCTGTCCAGGAAGGCGGTCCCCTCGCCCGGCCTGCCGCCCTCGCAGGCCTCCCGCAGCACGTCGAGCCAGCTTTCGACGAACACCTTTTCGCTCATGGCAGAATGATACCCGCCGGTTCTGTCCCCGTTCAACCCCTCGCGCCCCCCGCGTTCACTCGACGCCTTCCGCCTTCAACTCCTCGGCCAGCGGCTCGTAGCCCTTGCGGCCCATCAGGGCGTAGGTGTACTCCTTGCCCAGCTCCACGCCCGGCTGGTTGAAGGCGTCGATGCCCCACAGCTCGCCCAGGAAGGCGGTCTGCCACATGAGGTGCTGCATCAGCCAGCCCAGGGTGTAGGCGTCGAGGCGCTCGAGCACGAAGGCGAAGTTGGGCTGCTGCGCCTTGGCGAGGGCGTGGGCGGTGGCCTTGGCCTCGGCGCTCAGCAGCTCGAAGAAGCTGCGGCCGAAGAGGTAGTCGAGGGCCTCGAGCCCGGCCACGGCGGGGATCTCGAGGTCTTCGGTGGCCTCCTCCAGGCGCACGAGGGTGATGAGCTTGTCGTGGGGGCCCTCGCGGAAGAGCTGCACCTGGGCGTGCTGGTCGGTGGTGCCGATGGCGCGCACCGCGGTGGTGCCGGTGCGCACCTCCTCGCCGGCGCGGTTGACGGCCTTGCCCAGCGACTCGTCGTGGAGCTGCACGAACCAGTCGGGGAGGTAGCGCAGGCGGGTGGAGTAGGGCATGAAGACGTTGACGTTGAGGCCCTTGCGGCTGAGCCGGTCGTGGACGAGGGCGGTCTGGGCGGGCAGGTTGGCCTCGGCGCCGGCCTGGGCGGTCTCGTTGGCCTTGCGGCAGCCGGCGAGGAAGGCCTCGAGGTCCACGCCCACGAAGGCCAGGGGCAGCGTGCCCACCGGGCAGGTCACGCTGAAGCGCCCGCCCACCGCCGGGGGCACCTCGAAGGCGGCGAGCCCCTCGGCCTGGGCGTAGGGGCGCAGGATGCCCCTGGCGGGGTCGGTGGTGACGGCGACGTGCTCCTTCCAGCCGGCGCCCAGGGCGTCCTCGAGCCAGCGGCGGAAGGCCAGGAAGGCGGCCATGGTCTCGGCGGTGGAGCCCGACTTGCTGATGACGTTGACCAGCGTCTTGCGGGGGTCGAGCGCGCGGAGGAGCTCGAGGATGGGCTCGGGCTCGACGTTGTCCACGAAGTGCAGGCGCACCGGGCCCTTGCCCAGCGCCGCGCTCACCGCCTGCGCCCCCAGCGCCGAGCCGCCGATGCCCAGCACCACGAAGTCCTCGACCCAGGCGTTGGCCTGGCGGTAGCGCAGCACGTTCCGCACGGCCTCGGTGTCCTCGGGCACGTCGATCCAGCCCAGGAATTCGGCCGCGTCGCCCCGCCGGCCCCACAGGGCGTCGCGGGCGGCCTCGAGCCGCTCCTTCTCTTCCCGCAGGGCTTCGGCGAAGTCGAGGCCCTGCGCCCCGACGCGGCGGGGGTCCAGGTTGCTGAGGTCTAGGCGCAACATGGGGCCATGCTACCGGATGGGGCGGGGCGCGGGGAACGGCCGGGGCCGGGGAGGTTG
>NZ_QXDL01000186.1:0-8006 GCF_003574345.1 Calidithermus terrae | reverse complement strand
TTCTTGAGCAGGTAGTAGGCCACCGCGCCCAGGATGCTGCCCACGATGCCGCCCGCCCCGCCGGAGAGGCGGGTGCCGCCGATCACGACCGCCACCACGCTGGCGAGGGTGAGCGGGCCGCACACCCCGGCCGGGGCGGGGTAGCGACCATCAAACGCCTGTCCCCTGGGGCGTGGGGCTGTAGTTGGCCTGCGGGAGGGGCACAACCCCAGTGGATGATTTATCCCAACAAGGCGTCTTGCGTTTTGCGTACGACGTACGACGTACGACGCACGACGTACGCCCCCCGACCCGCGTCTTGCGCTCGGCGTCCGGCCACCGACAACGGCCAGCCCCTAGCCCCGCAGGCGGCGCTCGCGCCCGTACACCGCCAGCAGCACCAGCAGGATCAGGCCGTAGGTGATCTGGCGGCCGAACTCGGGCAGGCCCAGGGTGATGAGCAGGCTCGAGACCAGCGTCAGCACCAGCGCCCCGGCCATGGTGCCCGCGTAGCCCCCCGTCCCCCCGGCCAGCGCGGTGCCGCCCACCACCACCGCCGCGATGGTGGGCAGGGTGTACGGGTCGCCCAGGTTGATGAAGACGTTCTGCAGGTAGCCCAGCAGCACGAAGCCGCCCAGCGCCGAGAACATCCCGGAGAGGGCGTAGGTCAGGATCAGCATGCGCTCGACCCGCACCCCCGAGAGCCGCGCGGTGGTGCGGTTGGCCCCGATGGCGTAGAGCGCCTTGCCGTAGGCGGTGCGCTGGAGCAAGAGCGTCACCCCCACGCCCAGGATCACCCAGATGAACACGTCGCCGGGGATGCCCAGGATCCAGGGGTCGGAGATGATGCTCTTCATCACGGGCGGGGTGGCCCCCTGGGGGCGGCCGCCGGTGTAGACCAGGATCAGGCCCTTGACCACGCCCATCATGCCCAGCGTCATCACCAGCGGCGGGATCTTGACCCAGGCGATGCCGACGCCGTTGACCAGCCCGATCAGGAAGCCCACCCCCAGCGCGATCAGCAGCGCGGGCAGCAGCAGGGCGTCGGAGCCGCCGGTGAAGCGGTAGATGACGATGGCCCCCAGCGTCACCACCGCGCCCACCGACAGGTCGATGCCCTCCCCGCCCGAGAGGATCACCAGCGTCTGCCCGATGGCGACGATGCCCAAGAAAGCCGCGATGCGCAGGATGTTGGTGACCTGGCCGTAGTCGGCGAAGCCGGGGCGCACGAGCTCGCCCAGCAGCAGCAGCACGACGGCCAGCCCCACCGCGATCATCGGGGGGGTGCGGAGCAGGGTCGGGAGGGGGTTGGCAGGAGGGGTCATAGCCAGTTGTCAAAGGTTGGGGGTCGCGCGGGCGCGTGGCTCGTAGCCTTTGGCCGACGGCTCCACCTCCCCCTCACGGCTGCCTCCGCACCAGGCGCAAGAGCCCCGGAGCCGCCAGGGCCAGCACGATCACGGTGCCGTCGATGAGGGTCTGCCACTGCGGGGAGAGGTTGAAGTTGAACACCGACAGCGCCACCACGTTCTTGAGCAGGTAGTAGGCCACCGCGCCCAGGATGCTGCCCACGATGCCGCCCGCCCCGCCGGAGAGGCGGGTGCCGCCGATCACGACCGCCACCACGCTGGCGAGGGTGAGCGGGCCGCCGATGAGGGGGTCGCCGGTGGCGATGTCGGCGGTGAGGAAGAAGGCCCCCAGGCCGGTGAGCAGTCCCGCCGCGGCGTAGGCGCCCAGCCGGGTGCGCTCCACGGAAATGCCCGAGGTGAAGGCCGCCTGGGGGTTGCCGCCCACCGCGTAGAGCGCGCGGGCCCAGCGCGTGCCCAAAAACCAGGCCCACGCCAGCAGGATCGTCAGCACCGCCCACAGCGAGAAGGGCACCAGGAAGTAGACCCGCACGAAGTCCTGCAGCACGGTCGGCACGTTGCCCCCCGGCTGGGGCAGCACCCACAGCGCCAGCCCGCCCCAGATGAAGGAGGTGGCGAAGGTGGCGATGATGGGCTGCAGGCGCAGGTAGGCCACGCAGAAGCCGTTGACCGCGCCGGCCAGCGTGCCCACCAGCAGGCCCAGGGCCACCCCGCCGAAGGTGCGCAGGGGGCCGGGGTCGGGCTCCAGGCCGAAGGCCTGCACCATGACCACGCTCGAGAGCGTCAGGATGGCCCCCAGGCTGAGGTCGATGCCCCCGCCCAGCACCACCACGGTCTGGCCCACCGCCAGCAGGATCAGGGGCAAGTAGGTGCGCAGGTTGTTGGCGAAGGTGCGGGGGGTGAAGAAGGCCGGCTGGAAGAGGGCGGTGACGACGAGCCCCAGGATCAGCAGGATCAGGGCCAGGGCGTAGGGCTGGGCGAGGAGGCGGCGCAGGAGGGTCATAGGGCGGGATCCGGTTGCGGGCAGGGGTGACGCGGGCGGAGGGGGCGTGTGGCTCGAGGCCGGCGGCAGGGGACGGGGCCTTTCCCCGCGTCAGGGCTCACCGCTCACCACCTCCTTCACGCCTAAGCTGGCGCGGATCAGGCGGTCGCGGGTGAGCTCCGCGTGGCTCAGCTCGGCGGCGACGCGGCCCTCGAGCAGCACCAGCACGCGGTCGCACAGGCTCAGCAGCTCGTCGTCGTCGGAGGAGTAGAAGACCACGCCCATGCCCTGCGCGCGCAGCTCGGCCAGCAGTTGGTAGAACTCGGCCTTCGCGCCCACGTCGATGCCCTTGGTGGGGTCGTCGAGCAGCAGCACCCGGGGCGCGCGCAGCAGCCACTTGCCCAGCACCACCTTCTGCGCGTTGCCGCCGGAGAGCGAGGTCACGCGGTCGTCGAGCGCCCCGAACTTGAGCCTGAGCTTTTCGCCCACCTCGAGCGCGGCCCGCCGGGCTTGGCCTAAGTCGAGCAGCGGGCCGCGGTGGTAGCTTTTCCAGCTCGGCAGCAGGAAGTTTTCCAGGATCGAGCGCGCCGCGAGCAGCCCCTCGCGGTTGCGGTCGCCGGGGACGTAGGCCAGCCCGGCTTGCATGGCGTCGCTGGGGTGGCGGAAGCGGCGGGGCTGCCCCTCCAGCCATAGGCTCAGGTCCTGGCCCGGCAGGGCCCCGAAGAGGCTGAGCAGCAGCTCGCTCTGCCCCTGCCCGTGCAGCCCGCCCAGGCCCAGGATCTCGCCCGCGTAAAGCGCGAGCTCGAGCTCGCGCAGCTTGCGACCCCGCCGCACCCGCAGCCTCAGCAGCGGCGACGTGCGCCAGGCCGGGGCGAGCGCCCCGGCCTCGGCGCTGTGCAGCGCCCGGCTGGCCTCGCCCGAGATCAGGCCGATGAGCTCCTCGCGGCTGGTCTCCCCGATGCGCACCTCGCCCACCACCTGCCCGTTCCGGAGCACGGTGGCCCGGTCGGCCACCCGGAAGATCTCCTCCATGCGGTGGGTCACGATCACGATGCCCCAGCCCCGGGCCTTCCACTCCCCGACCAGGCGGAACAGCCGATCCACCTGCCGCCCGTCCAGGCTGGCGGTGGCCTCGTCGAGCACCAGCACCCGCGGCTCCAGGCTCACCGCCTTGAGGATCTCCACCAACTGCCGCTCGTCGGGGGGCAGCTCGCCCACCGGCGTCCCGGGCGCGAAGCGCGGCCCGGCGACGTCCTCGAACAGCCCCAGCAGGGCCTCGGTGCGCGCGCGGGCGGCCCGGGCGTCCACCCGCCCGAAACGGGCCGGGGGCTCGTGCCCCAGCCAGAGGTTGTCCTGCACGCTGAGGTCCTCGACCAGCGAGAGCTCCTGGTAGACCACCGCGATCCCCGCGGCGCGGGCCTCGAGCGGGCTGCGGAAGCGCACCGCCTGGCCCCCCAGCCGGATCTCGCCGCCGTCGGGCGCCACCGCCCCGGCCACCACCTTCGCCAGCGTGGACTTGCCGCTGCCGTTGGCCCCCAGCAGGGCGTGCACCTCCCCGGCCCGCAGGCCGAAGCTGGCCTCCTGCAGGGCGACGGTGGCCCCGTAGCGCTTGCTCACGCGCAGGGCCTGGAGCAAAAGGGTCTCACTCATGGCGTGGCTTTGCCGTCGCCGCTCTCGAGGGGCCGGGGCCGGGGCGGGCCCTGAAGACCCGCCCCGGCGGTTCGCGGAAGGCCGTGAGCCGTGAACGCGAGACCACGAACCACCCGCCCCGTCCCCGGCTACTTGAAGTACGCGTTGGCCTGGGCCTGGGTCAGGTAGCCGTCCATGGTGTAGGTGTCGGCCTTCTTCTTCGCCAGCAGGTCGGCGAGGGTCTTGGCGAGGGTGCTGTCGTCGACGCGGGCGGGGATGGGCACGTAGATGGTGTTGT
Organism: Calidithermus terrae; assembly: GCF_003574345.1. Taxonomy (NCBI): domain Bacteria; kingdom Thermotogati; phylum Deinococcota; class Deinococci; order Thermales; family Thermaceae; genus Calidithermus; species Calidithermus terrae. The sequence goes on along the minus strand of NZ_QXDL01000186.1, from coordinate 3,754 downwards.
TGTAGGGGCCCTTCAGCACGCCGTCTTTGAGCTGCTTGCCCTGGATGAGGTTCATCACCACGCGCAGCCCCGAGGCGCCCACGCCGGGCGGGTTGGCCAGGCCGTAGGAGCGGAAGTCGGGGTAGCTCTTCTTGATCTCGCTCCACAGCTTCATGTAGCCCACGTAGGCCTCGCCCGAGACGACGGGCATCTTGCGGGGCTTGGCCGCGATGAGCGCGCGCAGCACGCCCTGGCCCATGCCGTCTTGGGTGAAGATGCCGTCGATGTTGGGCTGGGAGGCCAGGATGGAGGAGAGCACCTGCTGGGCCTTGGCGTGGTCCCAGTCGCCGTTGGCGGTGTTGAGCACCTTGATGTTGGGGTAATTCTTCAGCGAGTCGGCGATGCCGGCCTCGCGGGCCTCGTTGGCGGGGTGGCCGTCGATGCCGTTGATCACGACGACGTTGCCCTTGCCGCCCAGGGCCTTAGCCAGCCAGTCCATCTTGTCCTTGGCCCAGGCCCGCTGGTCGATGGCGACGTTGACGGCGGTGGGGGCCGAGACCTCCTGGTCCACGACCACCACCTTGATGCCCGCGTCGGTGGCCTCGCGGATGACCTGGTTGAGGCCGGTCTGCGAGTTGGGGTTGATGATGATGCCATCGACCTTGGCGTTGATGAGGTTGCGGATCTGCTGGATCTGGCCCTGCACGTCCACGTCGGCGCTCTGGATCACCAGCTCGACGTTGGTGCCGGCTTTCTTGTACTCCTCGACCACCTCGCGGATGCCGTCGAGCATCTGGGTGCGCCACTCCGAGCCCACGAAGCCGTTGGAAATGCCGATGCGGTAGGTCTTGGCCTGGGCCTGGGCCGGGCTGAGGGCCAGCAGGGCCGCGCCCGCGAGGGCTAACGCCGAGAGACCGAGTGCTAAGTGCTTGAGCTTCATCTTTTCCTCCTGGGGTGGATTGCCTCGAGGCCGGTGGGAGCGCTAAAACCTGAACTCGATTCTCGAATCACCTCCTACGTCCAATGCACGGAAGGCAGCTTCCGGACCCGACCGGGGATCTTGGCGACGCCCTCGCTGGCCGCGGCGACGGCGGCGAAGCAGAGCGCGAGGCTGGATAGGTTGGCCCTGCCCCCGTTGGAGGGCTCACGGCCTTCTTCAATAGCGCACAGAAGCTCGCCCATCGTACCCTGGAAACCTTGCTGGAACCAGTGGCCCTCGAGCGCGGGGACCGCCCGGCCCTGCGCGGTGTGGAGCTCGAGGGACTGCCGGCCCAGGTCGGGCCCTGTGCTCAGCAGCGAGCCCCGGCTGCCGCCGACGTAGGTGCGGTCCAGCGGGCCGTGCTTGAGGTGGGCGTCGAAGACCAGCGAGGCCTGGCCGCCCTCGAGCTCGACGATCGCCTGCGCGAGCATGGGCGGCTTCATGGCCTGCCCCGCCGCGAAGGCGCGCGAGGCCTGCACCCGCCGGGCTCGAGCGCCCGCCAGGCTGGCGAGGAAGTCGAACCAGTGGATGCCGAAGTCGAAGAGCACGAGGTCCTCAAGCTCCTCGAAGCGGGTCCCGGCGGTCCAGGTGTGGTCCCAGTGCACGCCGCAGTGCACGCTGAGCACCTCGCCCACCAGCCCGGCCCCCACCGCCTCGCGGATGTAGGCGAAGTGCGGGGCCCAGCGCCCGTTCTGGTTGACCGCCAGCTTCACGCCGCGGGAGTCGGCCAGGTCGCACAGGCGCTCGCCGAGGTCGAGGTCGAGCACGAAGGGCTTCTGCGAGAGCACGTGCTTGCCGGCCTCGAGCGCGGCCTCCGTCAGCGGGGCGCGGCCTTCGGGGTGGAGGGTGAGGTCGAGGACCTCGAGGTCCTCGCGCCCGAGGAGCTCGTAGGGGTCGGTGCAGACGGCGGCCTCGGGGAAGAACTCGTCGCGGCGGGCTCGGGCGCGCTCGAGGTGGCGGTCGCACAGCGCGGCCACCTCCAGGCCCATCGCCCGGTAGGCCGCCAGGTGGTAGCCGCTGATCCCGCCGCAGCCGACGAGGCCGACGCGGGGCCGGTAGCGCTTGGGCCGGGGCGGGCCGTAGGGCAGCTCGGGGGCCGCGGCGGTGGCGGCGGCCTGGGTCTGGAGGGCGTAGTCGGAGGCGGTGGGCTCGCTCACGGCTCCCTCCCCCGCGGCGCGGCGCTCACGAGACCAACCTCACGGTGCGCTTCTCGCGGGCCGACAGCACCGCGCTATCGACGATCTGCTGCCCCACGCGGCACAGGGCGGGGTCGAGCGGGCCGATGGGGTCCTCGCCGGTCTCGAGCACGTGCAGGAAGTGGTTGACGGGGTTGTCGTGGGGCGCTTGCAGGGTGTCCACGCTGACCTCGTGGGTCTCGCGGCGGGCTCGGGTCTGCAGGCGCACCACCCCCTCGTAGTCGTAGCTCGAGAGCGTGCCCTCGCTGCCGACGAGCACGAAGCCGCACTTGGGCTGGGGCTGGGTGACCCAGGGGTCGGTGAAGGTGCCCCAGCGGGTCTCGTACTTGGAGAGGCCGTAGGCGTAGCGGCAGACCGTGACCGAGTGCTCGTCCACCTCCAGGCCCTCGCCGCCCCAGGCGGTGGTGGTGACCTCGAGCGGGGCCCTGCCGCCGTGGAACCAACTTCCCAGCGTCACGCCGTAGCCCAGGTAGTCCAGCAGCGAGCCCCCGCCCGCCGCGCGCTGGTACCACCAGGAGCGGGGCTTCTCGCGCCGCACCTCCTCCTCCGTGACCTCCACCTTGTCGGCGCGGTGGTAGAGGGGCCCGCGGTTGCCGTCGTAGAAGTGCACCTCGAGCACCTCCCCGATGGCCCCCTCGTCCAGCAGCCGCTTGGCGGTGCGGTGGGAGGGGTACCAGGCCAGGGGCCAGTTGACCACCATGCGCCCGCCGCCCCTCGCCATGGCGGCGATCATGCGGTCGGCGTCGGGGAGCGAGGCGGCGAAGGGCTTCTCCACCAGCACGTGCACGCCGTAGGGGGCCACCCCCTCCACGCAGTCGGCGTGCCGGGCGGTGCTGGGGCAGAGGATCACCACGTCGGGCGCGGTGGCCTCGAGGCACTCACGGAAGTCGGTGAAGACCCGCTCGCGCGGGATGGCGAAGTTGGCGACGGCCCCCTCCATGCGCGCGGGGTCCTCGTCGGCGATGCCCACGATCTCGGCGTTGGGGTGGGCGTGGGCCAGCCGCAGCAGGTCGCCCATGTGCATGTGGTCGAAGTTGACGCCCGCGATCCTCCAGGTCTTCGCCATCACCGCCCCCCCGTCGCCCCGCCCGCCCGGCCGGCCTGCTCGAGCGCCCACACCGCCGCGCCCGTCAGGCCTGGCTCCTCCAGCGCCGCCGGGACGACCTCGACCGCCCGGCCGCCCAGGGTGCGGGCGTGGCGGGCCACGGCCCGGCGCATCGGGCCGAAGAGCACCTCGCCCGCCTTCGCCAGCCCGCCGCCGACCACCACGCGCTCGAGGCCCAGCACGCCCAGCACGTTGCTGATCGCCACGCCCAGCACCTCGCCCGCCCGCGCCCAGATCTCCACGCACTCCTCCTCCCCGCGCCAGGCGGCCTCGGCCACGGCCTTGGGGGTCAGCTTCTCCAGCGAATTCCCCACGATCTCGCGCAGGATGGGGGCGCGCCCGCCGCGCAGGGGCCGGGCTGCCGCCGCCACGACGGCGGGCCCCGAGGCGTACACCTCGACGCAGCCCGCCCCGCCGCAGCCGCAGGAGGGCCCGTGGGGGTCGTAGACCTGGTGCCCGAACTCGCCCGCCGTGCCGTAGGCGCCCAGGTAGAGC
>NZ_QXDL01000185.1:0-8066 GCF_003574345.1 Calidithermus terrae | reverse complement strand
GGGCTTCGACCCCGCCCACCCCCTCATCGAGGACCTCAAGCTCAAGAGCTTCATCGCCTGGTTCCCCTTGAGCGACGAGGAGGTCTGCTCGGCGGCCTTCATGGACCGGGTGCTCGAGGCCCTGCGCCGGACCGACGCGCTGGTGAGCTACCTGTGCGAGGTGCTCAAGCTGCCCACCGGGGCGGAGCCGGTGAAAGGGTAAGCTAGGCCGGTGCTGCGGGTGAGCCAGGCCGTGCTGGAGCACACCTTTTACCACCTCCTCTCGGAGAGGCCGGGGGAGGGCGTGGGGCTGTGGGCCGGGCGGCAGGGGCTCGTGGAGCGGGCCGTGCCGCTGCCCAACGTTCACCCGACCCCGCGGGTGGCCTACCACGCCGACCCTGCCGCGCTGCTGCGGGCGGTGCAGGGCCTCGAGCGCGAGGGGCTCGAGCTGCTGGCGATCTACCACTCGCACCCCTACGGCCCGGCCCGGCCCAGCCCCGCCGACCGCGGCCAGGCCTACTGGCGGGTGCCCTACGTGATCTTCGCCCTGGAATCGGGCGAGGTGCGGGCGTATAACCTGCCCGAGGGGGAGGAAGTGAGGCTGCATGTGGAGCCGTGAGGAACTCGACCGCTACGCCCGGCACATCGTGCTGCCCGGGGTGGGCGGGGCCGGTCAGGCCCGGCTCAAGCAGAGCTCGGTGCTGGTGGTGGGGGCCGGGGGGCTCGGCTCACCGGTGCTGCTCTACCTCGCCGCCGCCGGGGTGGGGCGGCTGGGCGTCGTGGAGATGGACGCCGTGGACCTCTCCAACCTCCAGCGCCAGGTGCTCTTCACCACCGCGGAGGTCGGGCGGCCCAAGGCCGAGGCCGCCCGCGAGCGCCTGCTGGCCCTCAACCCCAATATCGCCGTGGACGTCTACCCGTCCCGCCTGAGCGCCGACAACGCCCTCGAGCTCCTCCGCCCCTACGACCTCGTCGTGGACGCGACCGACAACTTCCCCACCCGCTACCTCGTCAACGACGCCTGCTTGATCCTGGGCAAGCCGCTGGTGTACGGCGCGATCCACCAGTTCGAGGGGCAGGTCGCGGTGTTCAACCACGCCGGGGGCCCCTGCTACCGCTGCTTCTTCCCCGAGCCGCCCGCCGCCGCGCCCAACTGCGCCGAGGCCGGGGTCTTCGGGGTGCTGCCGGGGGTGGTGGGCAGCCTGATGGCGACCGAGGCGCTGAAGGTCTTGCTCGAGCTCGGCGAGCCACTATCGGGCAAATTGCTCGTTTATGACGGGCTTTATAACGACTTCCGCACCCTCAAGCTGCGGCGGCGGGAGGGGTGCGCCGGGTGCGGTGTAAACGGTGTATCTACACTGAGTGACCTGGACCTATACTGCGAGCGTTAAAGCGCCGTAGTGTTAGAATGCCACGGCTAGAGCGGTCTTCGCGTCGGCTCGATCAGGCAAAGCGGATCTTGCAGCTACCCGATTGGCACCGCTGGCCCCGTGCAGAGGCCAGCGCGAGTGGGGACCGCGGGGAAAATCCGGCATCTAGCCGGAACAAAACGGAGGAACCATGAGCACCCAAACCATTGCCCGAGGTCTCGAGGGCGTTCTGTTCACCGAGAGCGCCATGTGCTTCATCGACGGTCAGGCGGGGCGCCTCTACTACGGCGGCTACAAGATCCAGGACCTGGCGGAGCACTCCACCTTCGAAGAGGTCTCCTTCCTACTCCTGCACGGCCACCTACCGAGCAAGCTCGAGCTGCAGGGCTTCAGCGAGAAGCTGGTCTCGCTGCGCACCCTGCCGCCCGTGCTGCTGGAGTCCATGCGGCGCTACCCCAAGGACGCCCACCCCATGTCGGCGCTGCGCACGGCGGTGAGCGAGCTGGGGATGCTCGACGCCGACGAAGACAACGTCGGCCCCGAGGCGCTTTACGAGAAGAGCCTCTCGCTCATCGCCAAGTTCGCCACCATCGTCGCGGCCAACAAGCGCCTGCGCGAGGGCCTCGACCCCATCGCCCCCCGCGCCGACCTCTCCCACGCGGCCAACTTCCTTTACATGAGCACCGGGAAGGAGCCCAGCGCCGAGGAGACCAAGCTGATGGACGTGGCGCTGATCCTGCAGGCCGAGCACGGCTTCAACGCCTCGACCTTCACCGCCGTCGCGGCCTACTCCACCCAGACCGACATCTACTCGGCCATCACCGCCGGGGTGTCGAGCCTCAAGGGCCCCCGCCACGGCGGCGCCAACGAGGCGGTCATGAAGATGATCGGCGAGATCGGCAGCGTGGAGAACGTGAGCTCGTGGCTCGAGAACCTGGTGGCGAGCAAGGGCCGGGTGATGGGCATGGGCCACCGCGTCTACAAGGCCTACGACCCGCGCGCGGGGGTGCTCGAGAAGTACGCCAGCATCGTCGCCGAGAAGCACGGCCACAGCAAGGAGTACGCCATCCTCAAGGAGGTCGAGCGCCAGGCCGGGGCCATCTACAACCCCAAGGGCATCTACCCCAACGTGGACTTCTACTCCGGCGTCGTCTACAAGGACCTGGGCTACGACCTCGAGTACTTCACCCCCATCTTCGCCGTGGCCCGCATCTCCGGCTGGACCGGTCACATCCTCGAGTACACCAAGCTCGACAACCGCCTGCTGCGCCCCGACGCCGCCTACATCGGCCAGCTCGACCTCCCCTACGTGCCGCTCGAGCAGCGCTGACCCCGGCCGAAAAGACGACCCCCGCCCACCGGCGGGGGTTTCGCCGCGTTCGCGGGCCGCTACCGGCCGCCGGCGTTGAGCCCGCGGAAGGCCTCGAGGGCCTCCGCCCCGGACCCGAAGCGCTCGGCGGGGTCTTTGGCGAGCATGGTGTAGATGAACTCGAGCAGCGGCGCGGTGACCTGCAGGCGCGTGTCCGCGGTGGGCGTGGGCACGGGGACGGCGTGCTTGAGGTGCGCCTCCATCACCTCCTCGGTGGAGCCGAAGAAGGGCAGCTCGTTGGAGAGCGACCAGTAGAGGAAGATCCCGGCGGCGTACACGTCGGAGGCGGGGCTGGTGGTCTGGCCCAGGAACAGCTCAGGGGCCATGTAGGCGGGGGTGCCCACCAGGAACTGCTTGGGCAGGCGCTCGCCTGCGGGCCCGGCGAGGTCGAAGTCCACCAGGCGGGCCTCGCCGGTGCCGTCTACGACCACGTTCTCGGGCTTAATGTCGCGGTGGACGTAGCCCTGCTGGTGCATGTGCGCGAGGCCCTCGAGCAACTGCTCGAAGACCCGCAGCACCATCTCGGGGCGGCGCGAGCGCCAGTCGTTGAAGCGCTCGCCCGGGGCGTAGGCGATGAGCACCGCCGGGCCGTTCTCGCTGCTGGCGGCCTGGTCCTCGAGGTCGAGGCGCTGGTACACCGGGTTGATGCGCGGGTGCTGCAAGGCCCCCCCGACCTTCCACTCGCGGTCGGCGCGGGACTCGTAGCCTTTGGGGAAAACCTTGAGCGCGTAGGGGGTGCCGTGGAGGTCGAAGGCCAGGTACACCGTGGCGACCGCCCCCCTGGCGATGGGGCGGATCACCCGGTAACGCCCCAGCAGCGTGGCCCCTGGCAACCCCACGAACACAACTATACGGTCTTAGCCCGGGCTTTTGGACCGCAAATGGCCGGGCCATAGAATGGCTTCGCGCAAGGGCTGTGCTCTTGCGGCCGGGGCAGGAAGAGGGCGGCCCGGTGGCTTTCCGATTCCGGCTGAGCGTGTATGCTGTGGGGGTTGCGATTTCCGCCTGGGGCGGCCTTCCCGCCGCTCACGCGGTCTGGGGGGACTGCCCCGGGCGGTTAGGGACGAGGCGAACATGCGAAGCTTCTGGCGCTATCTTTTCCACGAGTGGTTCCGTCAGGTCGGCGAGGCGCTGCTGCTGGCTTTCCTGGTGACCACCTTCCTCTTCACCACGGTGGGCGTGGTGGGCTCCTCGATGAACCCCACCCTGCTCAACGGCGAGCGGGTCTTCGTGCCCAAGTACGAGACCTGGCTGGTGCGCTTCGGCCTGATGCAGTGGCGGCGGGGCGAGGTCGCCATCGTCAAACCCCCCGAGGGCACGCCCAACGCCTACGCCCGCTTCCCCGTTCTGGGCTTCCCCTTCCGCGCCTTCTTCATCAAGCGCATCGTCGCGGTGCCGGGCGACACCGTGAGCTACCGCGAGGGCCAGCTTTACGTCAACGGCCAGCCGGTGAGCGAGCGCCACATCACCGACTTCCTCGAGTTCGACCCCAAGAGCTCGCTCTACGCCAGCGACTACAACTACCCCCGCGTCTGCCTGCGCGACGGCCAGCTCACCAGCCTCTCCACCCAGTCGCGCTACCAGGTGAGCCCCGCCGACGTCGAGGGCGACCCCGACTACGCCTACCTGAGGAACACCCTGCGCATGCTGGTCCCCCCGGGCGAGGAGGAGAAGGCCCGCAGCCAGGGCCGGGAGTACTGCTACACCGGCGCGCTCAAGCTCGAGCCCGGCTACTACTTCGTCATGGGCGACAACCGCACCCCCGGCGGCTCCGAGGACAGCCGCACCTTCGGCCCCATCCCCGACACCTCCATCGCCGGCCGCGCCAACTTCGTCTGGTGGCCCCCCGTGATCCAAGGCCAGTTGCGCTGGCGCGTGTTGCCCATCCCCGAGGGGTTCAAGGGGTTGCAGTAGGGGAGCAGCCAGCGATCAGCCGCCAGATATAAGCAGAGGGCTCGTGGCCTGTGGCTCGCGGTTTGTCGAGGGCTGAGGGCCGAGGGCCGAAGCGTCCCGCGTTCTGCGTTTGGCGTTCGGCGTCTCGCGTACGACGTACGACGTAGGACGTAGGACGTGCGTTTCGCGTCTTGTGTCCTGCGTACGCCGTAGGACGTACGACCCGCGCCCGGCGCCCGGCTATCGACCCTCGACGCACCACCACCACTCTCACCCCTGTTTCATCGCCTGAGGCTAGGCTTCACCTGATGGAATCCATGCACGGCACAACCATCGTCGCGGTGCGCAAGAATGGCGTTACCGCGCTGGCCGGGGACGGGCAGGTGACGCTAGGCCAGACCATCATGAAGATCGGTGCCGTGAAGGTCCGCCGCCTCGAGGTAGGCGGCGGCGTTCTGGTGGGCTTCGCCGGGGCCGTGGCCGACGCCCTGACCCTGCTGGAGAAGTTCGAGGGGGCCTTGCAGGCCGCTAAGGGCAACCTCCAGCGGGCGGCGGTGGACACGGTGAAGCTGTGGCGCACCGACCGGGTGCTGAGGAACCTCGAGGCCATGCTGGTGGTCGCCGACCGTGATACCCTGCTGTTGCTTTCCGGCAACGGCGAGGTGCTCACCCCGGACGAGCCGGTGCTGGCGGTGGGGTCGGGCGGGGCCTACGCGCTTTCCGCGGCGAAGGCGCTGCTGCGCCACTCCGGCCTCAGCGCGCCCGAGATCGCCCAGGAGGCCATCCGCATCGCCGGGGAGGTTGACCTCTACACCAGCGGCAACCCGACCGTGTACAGCCTGGGAGAAGCATGAGCGTCACGCTGCACAAGACCGACCTCACCCCCGCCGAGATCGTGCGGGAGCTCGACAAGTACATCGTGGGCCAGGCGGCGGCCAAGCGGGCCGTGGCCGTGGCCCTGCGCAACCGCAGCCGCCGCAAGCGCCTGTCGGCCGAGATGGCCCGCGAGGTCACGCCCAAGAACATCCTGATGATCGGGCCCACCGGCGTGGGCAAGACCGAGATCGCCCGCCGCCTGGCGCGGCTGGCCGGGGCCCCCTTCGTCAAGGTGGAGGCCACCAAGTTCACCGAGGTCGGCTACGTGGGCCGCGACGTTGACTCCATCGTGCGCGACCTGGCCGAGGCCAGCTACCAGCTCGTGATGCAGGAGATGAAGGCCCGCGTCGCCGAGCGCGCCGACGCGCTGGCCGTGGACAACGTGGCCTCGCTGCTGCGGGTCTCGAGTTTCGAGGTGCGATCGGGCCGCTACGACGACCAGTTCGTCGAGATCGAGGTCAACGAGGAGGCCGCCATGCCCTTCGTGGGCATGTTCGGCAACGAGCAGATGCAGGGGCTGGGGGAGATGCTCAAGAACCTCATGCCCCAGCGCAAGGTGCGCCGCCGGGTGAAGGTGCGGGAGGCGCTCGAGGTGCTGCGCAACCAGGAGGCCGAACGCCTGGTGGACAAGGAAGAGGCCACCCAGGAGGCCCTGCGCCGCGCCCAGGAGGACGGCATCGTCTTCCTCGACGAGATCGACAAGATCGCGCGCAAGCAGGGCGCTTCCGGCGGCCCCGACGTGTCGGGCGAAGGCGTGCAGCGCGACCTGCTCCCGGTCGTGGAGGGCACCGTGGTCGCCACCCGGCTGGGGCCGGTTTCCACGGAGCACGTGCTGTTCATCGCGGCGGGGGCTTTCCACGTCTCCAAGCCCAGCGACCTGATCCCCGAGCTGCAGGGGCGCTTCCCGATCCGGGTCGAGCTCGAGCCCCTGGGCCCCGACGAGTTCGAGCGCATCCTGCGCGAGCCGGCCACCTCGCTCTTGCAGCAGTACACCGCCTTGCTGGGCGCCGACGGGACCGAGCTGGTGTTCAGCCCCGAGGCCGTCCGCGCCCTCGCCGAGTTCGCTCATCAGGCTAACCGTGACCTGGAGGATATTGGAGCGCGGAGGCTTTCGACGGTGCTGGAGCGGGTTCTGGAGGAGGTTTCCTTCCAGACGGAGCTAGGGCGGGTGGAGATCACCCGCGAGTACGTGGAGGCCAGGTTAAAGGGCGTGCTGGCGTCCCCCGATCTATCGCGATACATCCTGTGAGGAGGCTTTGGAATGCGTGTTTTGTTGCCGGTGCTGATGTTGGTAGGAAGTTTCGCTGTGCCCGTGGCGGCCCAGGCGCAAAACCCCGCGCCGGGACAGGGGAACAGCCAATTCCAGGAGCTGCTCAACTTATGCGTGCAGCTCTTCCGGCTGGGGCGCTATCAGGACGCGCTGGCGGTGTGTGAGCGCTCGGTGCGCTCGAACCCCACCAACCCCGACGGGCTGTACTGGCTGGCCCGCACCCAGTTGCGGCTGGGCCTGACCACCGCCGCCGTGGAGAACCTTCGCAAGGCCATCGCCCAGAACGCCGCCTACGTGCAGGCCTACGTGGCGCTGGCCCAGGCCTACTACGACCAGTACCGCCTCTCCGACAACCGCGAGGCCAGCCGGGGCGTGCTGGACCAGGCCCTCACCGTGCTGCGCGACGCCGAGCGCATCAACCCCAAGTACGCCCCCATCTTCGCCACCCGGGGCGTGGTCTACTCGGCCCTGGGCACCTACGACCGCGCCGTCGAGGCCTTCAACCGCTCGCTGGCCCTCGAGCGCGACCCCCAGGTCATCGGCCTGCTGGCCAACGTCTACCTCAAGCAGAGCAAGCTCGACGACGCGCTGAAGCTCCTGGATGAGGGCGTGAAGGCCTTCCCCAAGGACTTCACCCTGCGCCTCAACTACGGCGTCGCCCTCCTCATCAAGAACGAGCCCGCCGCCGCCATCGAGCAGCTCAAGCAGGCCACCGTCATCAACCCTGCCGAGGCCGAGGGCTACGTGCGGCTGGGCCAGGCCTACCAGGTCGCCAAGGACTGGAAGAACGCCGGGGCCAACTTCCAAAACGCCGTTGTGAAGTCCCCCTTCAAGTACCCCGAAGCCTACGCCGGCCTGGGCCGCTCCTACCTCGAGCTCGGCGACGCGGCCAAGGCCCGGGAGAACTTCACCAAGGCCGTCGCCATGGACTCCCGCAACGCGGAGTACTACTACTGGCTCGGCCGCGCCAACGAAGCGCTGGGCAACAAGGCCGGCGCCAAGGACGCCTACACCCGCGCGCTGCAACTGCGCCCGGGTTACAAGGACGCGGAAGAGGCGCTGGCGCGGGTGCAGTGAGGGTCGGACGCTGAGCGCTGATGGCTTATAGCCGATAGCTGAACGCAAGACGCAAAACGCAAAACGCCGTAGGGACGCGAGGCCTCGCGTCCCTACAAAGTTAATCATCCACTGGGGTTGTGCCCCTCCCGCAGGCCAACTACAGCCCCACGCCCCAGGGGACACCCGCTCGGTGGTCGCTGCCGTGCCCCGGCCGGGGTGTGCGGCCCGCGCGGGAGGGGGTGGGCGGGGT
>NZ_QXDL01000184.1:0-8238 GCF_003574345.1 Calidithermus terrae | reverse complement strand
GGCGACGGCTCAGGGTGCGGGATGGGGGACGGGCGGGCCTCGAGTTCCCGCTCCTGGGCTCGCGGGCGCTTCCTCCGGCCGGATGGCTCCGGGGCCTGCGGGTCTGCCGACCGGGGCGAGGGCCGTACGGGGCGCGGAATCTCCGGTTCGGCAGGCTCACGGGGGATCCGAGCCACGGGCGCGACGGGTTCGGCGGGGGCTGGGCCGGGCGCTCGAGGCGCTGCCTGCTCCGGGCTCTCCGCGGCCTCGCCCGCCCAACCCTCCTGGAAGTAGCCAGGGGTCTCGAAACGGCCCGGCAGCCGGGGCTCGAGCGCGGGCGCCTGCCCCTGGGCCTGGGCGATGAGGCGGCTCAGGAAGGGGTTCACGGCCCCACCATCCCCAGGTAAAGCTGCCGCCGGGCGGGGGAGAGCGCCAGGATGTCCCCCTCGCGCCAGCCGTAGGCCGAGGCCAGCCGGTGGACCTCCGCCAGCGTGCGCAGGGCCCAGGCGTTCAGCTCGCTCCACAAAAAGGCCAGCGGGTCGAAGGGCGCGGCCCAGGCGTGCCGGCAGGCGGGGCAGGAGAGCCGCAGCAGGAGGTCGGCCTGGGGGTCGGTCTCGGGCAGGTGGTGGGCCACGGCGTCCAGCACCTCCGGCGGCAGTTGCGCCCCTTCCACGCTTCGCCCCTGGTGGCTCGCCTCCTCGACGGCCCGCAGGGTGAGCGTGCGGGCCGGGTCGGGGCTGCCGAGCGCGCTCGCCAGGTCCAGGCTGTCCAGGGGGCGCAGCGTGAGGCGGTAGTCCCCGTGCTCCACCGTTTGCGGCGCGGGGCCCTGCCCCAAGCGCAGGTCGGCTACGCGCAGGCCCACCTCGAGGGCTTCCCCGCAGGCCGGGCAGCGGGCGAGGGCCTCGAGGCGCGGCCCGAACAGCGCCTCCCGCGCCGCCAGCAGCCGCGCGTCGCGCTCGCCCAGGGGCAGGCGGCAGAGCTCGTGCCAGGAGGCGTCCGGGGCCAGGGCTTGCAGGATCAGCAGGGCCCGTTGCAGGGGCGTGGCCCGCTGGCCCTGCTCCCACACCCCCAGCCAGGTCGGGGCGTCGGGGAACATGGCCCGCCTACGGCTCGGTGAAGCTGGGCTCGCTGGGCTCGACCACCTCGTAGTCGCGCTCCCAGCCCTCGTTCTCCAGCTTGAGGGTCTGGATAGCCACCGCGTTGGCGTTGGCGTCGAGGTCGGGCAGGGCCTGGTACTCCGAGACCCAGCAGCGGAAGATGCGGTAGGCGAGGGCGAGTTGCCCTGCCTCGTTGTAGACCTCGAGGATGACGTCCTTGCGGAAGTCCTTGAGCGAGACCTCGGCCCCCAGCCCCGAGCCGAAGTTCCAGACCTTGTTGGCCCACTTCTCGAACTCCTCGTCGTGGGTCACGCCGCGCTCGAGGGTGATGGCCTCGTACTTGGTGCGCCCCGGCGACTTGCGGCTCGTCGAGGGGTCGCCCCCCTCGCGGTGCTCGACCACCTCCGTCGAGCGCTTGAGCGCGCTGACCTTGCTCACCCCCGCCACGTAGCGGCCGTCCCACTTGAGGCGGAATTTGAAGTTCTTGTAGGGGTCGAAGCGGGTCGCGTTCACGCTGAATTGCGCCATTGAATACCTCCCTGAGGTCGTGCACCGTACGTCTTACGTCTTACGCAATACGTTTCTTTCCGGCGGTTGGCGTAGGACGTACGACCTAAGACTCTCGCGTCACGCCTGCACCTGACCCGCCATCTGCTGCAGCTTGACGATGACGAACTCGGCCGGCTTGAGGGGCGCGAAGCCCACCAGGATGTTGACGACGCCGCGGTTGACGTCGTCTTGGGTGGTGGTCTCCTTGTCGCACTTGACGAAGTAGGCCTCGCGCGGGGTGGTGCCGGCGAAGGCCCCCTGGCGGAAGAGGTTGTGCAAAAACGCCCCCACGTTGAGCCGGATCTGCGCCCACAGCGGCTCGTCGTTGGGCTCGAAGACCACCCACTGCAGGCCGCGGTAGAGGCTCTCCTCCAGGTAAAGCGCCATGCGCCGCACCGGGATGTACTTCCACTCCGAGGCCAGCCGGTCGGCCCCCTCGAGGGTGCGCGCGCCCCACACCACCCGCCCCACGTTGGGCAAGGCCCGCAGGCAGTTGACCCCCAGCACGTTGAGGTCGCCGTTCTCCTTGTCGGTGAGCGAAACGCTGAGCTCGGCGACCCCGTTTAAGGTGGCCTCGAGGCCCGCCGGGGCCTTCCAGACGCCCCTCGAGGCGTCGGTGCGGGCCATCACCCCGGCCACCGCGCCGCAGGGGACGAACTCCTCGAGGCGGTTCTCCCGCAGCGGGTCGGGGGCCTTGACGCGCGGGAAGAAGATGGCCGCGTTCTTGTGCCGCGTGAAGCCCGCGATCCCCGACACCGCCGCCGCGCTGTCGGCCCACCGGGGCGCGTCCACGATCAGGAGGGCGCGGCGGTCCTGGCAGAACTGGTAGAAGTTGTCCCAATCGCCGTCGGCGAAGTCGGTGCCGAAGGCGGGGGGCGGCACGCACAGCAGGTTGAAGAGGTCGGCCTTGAGCAGCGCGTAAATCCCGGTTTTGTTGGCCTCCGAACCGGTGTACTGGTTGAGGGTCAGGGCGTTGCCGTCGCCCCCGGCGGTGACGGTGACCCCGGCGGGGGGCGTGGTGTCGGCGAGGTCGTAGGTGTCGGCGGCGGGCCGGGCGCTGACGCTGCCGCTCACCCGCCACAGCCGCGACTCGCGCTCGAGCAGGCTCGCCACGTAGCGCGGGTTGGCGGGGTTGCTCGAGGCGTTGGGGAAGTTCTCCAAGGTCTCCCCGGCGGCGTTCTGCACCCTGAGGTTGAAGAGGCTGGCGTCGGCGGGGTCCTTGGTGTCGTGGTCCACCGCCAGCCGCAGGGCGTTGGGCCAGGCGCCCTCGTTCTTGGCCTCCAGCGTCAGCGCCCCCGAGATCGCCAGCGAGGCCTTGGTGGCCCCGTTGTGGACGCGCACGACCAGCGCGTCGCTGCCGCCGTTGGCGAAGTAGTGGCGCACCGCGTAGCTCAGGGTGCTCTCGAGCCACAGCCCGCCGAACACCCGCTCGAACTCGCCGAAGCTGCGCACCGTCACCGGCTCGTTGACCGGCCCCTGCCGCGCGCGCCCGACGAAGGCGGTGATGGAGGTGGCTACCCCGGTAATGGTGCGGACCCCGCTGGGCAATTCCTCGATATACACCCCTGGATAACTCGGTGTGACTGGCATGACGCCTCCTTTGAGCCTTAGGGGAAGACGGAGGGAATATGGGCCTGATTGTGGTTGATCCGACGTTACACCGACGTTACGGCGCCGCCGGGCCCGCCCGGGGGCCCGACTCGCCCGCGCCACGACCGCAGTGCCGACCGACCCGCTGAGCCATAGTGGCCTCCCCTGAACCCCCCTCCGGGCCCCGTAGGGCCGTCGCTCGCCGGACCGGGGTGGGCGGCGTCGGGGCGGGCCTGGGGCAGGCGGGCGGGTGCGCGGCGCGGTCGGTTGCGAACTGTTAGTTCCGTTTCAGGGTAGGCCAGGCTCTCAGGGGTGTCAAGCGACTGCCCTGCCCTCGTCCGTCCCACGGAGCGGCTCGAGCCAGGGCCAGATGGGCAAAGGCCGGGCCCAAGCCCAGCCGGAAAGGTGAACGAAAGCTAAATGTTCCCCCGCCCTTACAGCAGCTCGCGCAGGGCCTCGAGGTTGCGCCGGGCGCTGCCGAGGGGGTCGGGGCTGTGGTCCTGCTCGACCACCAGCCACCGCGGCTGGGCCGCGGCGAGGGCGGCGCTCAGGTTGACCTCCCCGTGCCCGAGCTCCACCGTCTCCCACCTCTCGCCCTTGCGGGCCACGTCCTTCACGTGCAGCAGGGGCGTGCGGGCGGCGTAGCGGCGCACGTACTGGGCCGGGTCCACCCCGCCCGCGTGCAGCCAGGCCACGTCGAGCTCGGCGTGAACGCGGGGCTGGGCCAGCAGCAGGTCGAGGGCCGGGGCGCCCTCCACGCGCTCGAGCAGCTCGTGGGCGTGGTTGTGGTAGGCGAACTTCAGCCCGTGCGCCTCGGCCCGCTCGGCCATGCGCCCCAGCTCCTCGGCGACGCGCGGCCAGGGCCAGGCGGCGCCGGCCTTCGACCACGCGCACACCAGGTAGGGCGCGCCGAGCTCGAGGCAGAACTCGAGCTCCCCCTCCAGCCCCTGCACCAGCGCCTCGAAGGCCGCGTGCCGCCCCAGCGCCTCGAGGCCCAGCCCGTCCAAAACCTGGCGGGTCTCCCCGGCGCTCCTGAACTGCCCGAAACTCTCCACGCCTTCGTAGCCGAAGGCGGCCAGGCGCTCGAGGGTTCCTTCGAAGTCCTGGGCCAGTGCGTCCCGCACGCTGTAGAGCTGGATCCCGATCTTCACGGTGGGGCCTCCTTGGGGTTCTATTGGCAATGGGCGGAAAACGTGGAAGAATCGAGGGTCTGGGAGAAGCACATGCGTAAAGAGAACCTTTTGGTGAGCCTGGTGGCCGTCTACATCGCGGCCGAGCTCGTTTCCAATGCTACGGCAGGCCGGTTGGTACAGATAGGCCCGTGGGTCCTTCCCGGCGCGATCTTCCTCTACTCCCTCACCTTCACCCTGCGCGACGCGGTGCACACGGTGGGCGGCTGGAGGGTCGCCAAGTCGCTGGTGTGGGCGGGCCTGGCCGCCAACGCCCTGCTGGCCCTCTACGGGCTGCTGGTGACGGTGCTGCCCAAGCCGGCGTGGTTCGACGGCGGCGCCTACGCCCAGGTCTTCGGCACCACCTTCCGCGTCGTCGTCGCCTCGCTGGTGGCCTACGGGGTCTCCACCTGGCTCGACGCGCTGGTCTTCGAGCGCCTGAAGCGCTCCATCGCGGGCCGGGTCCTGGCCTCCAACCTGGTGTCCACCACCCTAGACACGGTCGTCTTCATCACGCTGGCCTTCGCCGGCACGGGGGCGCCCCTGCTCAACCTGATGCTGGGCCAGGTGGTGGTCAAGATGCTGGTGAGCACCGTGCTGATCCCGCTGGTCTACTGGGTGCGCAACGCCCTGCGCTCGCAAGGGCTGGCGCTGGAAGGCTACTGAACGGGAGGTTTGCCCTCATGGACAAGTTCTGGCTCCCCCGCAGCGGGCCCATGCCCCGCCCCAAGTCCCTCGAAGAGGCCCGCCAGGTGCTCGCCGACGAGGCCTTCCGAGCGCCCAACGTCGGCCGCGTGACCTTCGAGGCCGCCGAGTTCACCTCGATCTGCCCGCGCTCCGGCCAGCCCGACTTCGGCCGGGTGCGGATCTCCTACACCCCTAAGGAGAGGTGCATCGAGAGCAAGTCGCTGAAGTTCTACCTGTGGGCCTACCGCGACGAGCCCGCCTTCTGCGAAGAGCTCACCGCCCGCATCGCCGACGACATCGTGGCCGCCATCGACCCGGCCTGGCTCGAGGTCACGCTCGAGCAGACCCCTCGAGGCGGCATCGGGATCGTGGTCACCGCCGAGCGCGGGCAGAGGCCCTAACCCTGCAGGCCGAGGCGTTCGGGATCAAAAAAGGAGCTCGAGGGTAACAGTGCCCTCGAGCTCCCTCGCTTTTCGTGGTGGGCGGTAGTGGACTCGAACCACCGACCTCACGCTTATCAGGCGTGTGCTCTAACCAGCTGAGCTAACCGCCCACGTGGCGCCCCCGCAGGGACAGCGCCCCCTAATATAGCGAAGCCACCCGGCTTGGTCAAGTAAGGCTGCCGGGTGGCCTAGCATCAGAAACGGACCCCGGCGCTCAGCCGCACCCGGGGGCTGAACTCGAGCACCGTCACGTCGCCGTACTCGGTGGCTACGACCCGCAACCCGCCCTCGAGGCCGAGCTCGAGGGGGCCGTCGGCGAGGCGGTAGCCCGCGCTCAGGCCCAGCGTGGTGACGAAGACGCCGCTGCCGCCCTGCGCCAGCACGCCGCCCCCGCCCCGCACGGCGCCGAAGAGGCCGGTGCGGTCGTTGTTGGAGTAGAGCACGTTCCCGCCCTCGAGCAAGACGCCGAGGAGGGGGCCGCTGAGGAGGGTCTCCACGCCGAAGAGGTAGGCCACGCTGCCGCGAGGGTAGACGCCGAGGGTGGGGTCGAGCCACTCGAGCTCGAGGTCCAGGCTGCCCGCGAAGCCGTAGGCGGCGGTGGCGCCCGCGCCCAGGCCGCCGCGCAGGCTCACCCAACTGCCCTGGGCCAGCGCGCTGCCCAGGGCCAAGGTCGCCAGGAGGAGTAAGGACTTCAGCGCACGTCTCATCGCGCCCATGCTACAGGAGAGGGCCGGTGGCCGATAGCCTGTGGCCCCGTCCCGGACCCGGGGCCCGGGCGCTAAACCCCTGGGGCGGAAGGGGGGTAGAATCAGGGGTAATGATACGCATCCTGCTCGCCGATGACCACGCCCTGTTCCGCCAGGGCCTGCGGAGCCTGCTCGAGGCCGAGCCCGACTTCCGGGTGATCGGGGAGGCCAAGGACGGGCGCGAGGCGCTGCGCCACGCCCTCGAGGCCCGCCCCGACGTCATCCTCATGGACATCCAGATGCCCGGCCTCGACGGGGTGCAGGCCACGCAGGAGATTTTGCGGGAGTGGCCCCAGGCCAAGGTCATCATGCTGACGATGTACCGCCAGGACGCCTACGTCTTCGAGGCGGTCAAGACCGGCGCGCGCGGCTACATGCTCAAGGACGCCGACGCCAAGGAGCTGCTCGAGGCCATCCGCCGGGTGCAGTCCGGCGAGGTGCTGCTCGACGCCGAGATGGCCGAGCAGATCATCCAGGACTTCAAGAGCAAGAACGAGACCGCGCCCAAGCCCCACGCCGAGCTCTCCGACCGCGAGGTGCAGATCCTCAAGCTCGTCGCGCAGGGCTACACCAACCTCGAGATCGCCAGCGAGCTCTCCCTCTCGGAGAAGACCGTGCGCAACCGCCTGTCCGACATCTTCCAGAAGCTCCACCTCAACAACCGCACCCAGGCCGCGCTCTACGCCCTGCGCGAGGGGCTGGCCGAGTCGGGCGAGGGTGAATGAGTGCGCAGGCCGTCCACCTAGACCCCCGTTCGCTGCTGCTGGAGTTCGGCCCGCTGGCCGGGGAGCTGGGGCGCGGGGAGTGGGTCGCGCGGCGGCTGGGGGAGATGGGCTTCATTCCCCAGCGCGACGAGCTGGGCAACGTCTGGGCCGGCGCGGGCGGGCTGCTGCTGGTGGCCCACATCGACACCGTGCTGACCCCCGGCCCGGTGCGGCAGCAGGGCGATAAGTGGTTCGCCCCGGCGGTGGGCGACAACTCGGCCGGCGTGGCCGTGCTGCTCTCGCTGGCCCCCCTGCTGCTGCCTTTGGGGGTCGGGCTGGGCTTCAGCGTGGGCGAGGAGGGCCTGGGCAACCTCAAGGGGGCGCGGGCGCTGGTGGCGCGGCTGTCCCCGCGCATGATGGTGGCCGTGGACGGCTACATGCCCGGCGTGGTCACCGAGGCGGTGGGCTCGGTGCGCCTGCGGGGGCTGTTCGTGGGGCCCGGCGGGCACGCCTGGGGCGACCGGACCAACCCCAGCCCCGTGCCCGCGCTGGGGCAGGCCCTCAGCGCGCTCTACGAGCTGAAGAAGCACGAGGACGTGAGCGTGAACGTGGGCCGGGTGTGGGGCGGCGAGGCCATCAACGCCATCCCTGCCGAGGTGGGCTTCGAGCTCGACCTCAGGGCCAGCAAGGGCGCCATGCTCGAGCAGCTCGAGGCCCAGGCCCGCGAAGCGCTGATGAACGCGGCCCAGAAGCACGGGGTGCGGCTGGAGCTCGAGGTGCTGGGCCGCCGCCCTGCCGGGAGCACCGCCACCCCGGAGATGCAGCGGGCCGCCCGGCTGGCCCTGGCCGAGGTGGGCCAGGAGGTGCGCTGGCTCTCGGGCTCCACCGACGCCTCCGCGGCGGTCGAGGCCGGCATCCCCGCCCTGGCCTTCGGCACCTACCGGGGCGGCGGGGCCCACACGCCGGAGGAGTGGGTCGAGCCGGAGTCGCTGGTGCAGGGGGCGAAGGCGCTGTGGGCGCTGGTGCGGGGGTTGCGGGGGATTTAGCCGGTAGCCCATAGCCGATAGCCGATAGCTAAAGGCCGGGCGCCGGGGGCGGTTCGTACGTCGTGCGTCCTACGTCGTACGCCGAACGCCAAACGCAAAACGCAAGACGCCCTGGACCCTAGACAAACTACGGGCCGCGAGCTGACGGCTTATCGCTGGCTCCCCGCCAGTGCTGGGCCTCGAGCCTCCGGGCTGGGTGGGTGGGTGGCTTGGAGGAGGCGCAGGCGG
>NZ_QXDL01000183.1:0-8375 GCF_003574345.1 Calidithermus terrae | reverse complement strand
GAGCCGGACCCCCCGGCCCCCGACCCCCTCAGCCTCCTGGCCCAGGCCGCCGGCTACGCCGACTTCGAGCGCTGGTGGAACCATCTGGTGGAGGAGCGCAGGGGCGGGGACGTGTTCGAGGCGGTGCTGGAGGCCATCTCCGCCCTGCGCGAGGGCGAGGACGGCGGGTTCGCCCTCCCCGACGACCCGCTCGAGCGGCTGCGCGAGGCCGCCATGCGCCAGAACGTCCGCGGCGCGCTGGAGGAGGGGCACCGGAGGGTCGCGGTCGTCTGCGGGGCCTGGCACTCGCCCGCGCTCGGGGAGAAGCCCCTGGCCTCGCTGCGGGAAGCCGACGCCGGGCTGCTCAAGGGCCTGAAAAGGGCCAGGGTCTCGGCCACCTGGGTGCCCTGGACCTTCGGGCGGCTGTCGCGCTCGAGCGGCTACGGGGCGGGCGTCGCCTCGC
Organism: Calidithermus terrae; assembly: GCF_003574345.1. Classification (NCBI taxonomy): domain Bacteria; kingdom Thermotogati; phylum Deinococcota; class Deinococci; order Thermales; family Thermaceae; genus Calidithermus; species Calidithermus terrae. The sequence continues at coordinate 7,933 of NZ_QXDL01000183.1, read as the reverse complement.
CGGGCTGGTACCAGCACCTGTGGGAGACCCCCGACCGCGTGACCGAGCGCTGGATGGCTAAGGTCGCGGCGCTGCTGCGCGAGAAGGACCTGGGGGGCAGCCCCGCGCAGGTGATCGACGCGGTGCGGCTGGCCGACGCCCTCGCCGCCCTGCGCGGGCGGGCCCTGCCCGGCCTCGACGAGATGGACGAGGCCGCCGAGGCCACCTTCGCCTTCGGCAACCCGGCGGTGCTGCGGCTCGTCGAGGAGCAGCTGACGGTGGGCGAGCGGCTGGGCGCGGTGCCCGCCGAGACCCCCGCCGCGCCGCTGCAGCAGGACCTCGCCCGCGAGGTCCGGCGGCTGCGCCTGACCCAGGACGCGGCGGTGCGCGACCTCGAGCTCGACCTGCGCAAGGAGATCGACCTCGCCCGCTCGCGGCTCTTCCACCGCCTGCGCCTGCTGGGCGTGACCTGGGCCCACCCCGCCCGCAGCAGCGGCAAGGGCACCTTCAAGGAGGCCTGGCAGCTCAAGTGGGAGCCGGAGTTCGCGGTCGCGCTGATCGAGGCGGGGCGCTACGGCCCCACCCTCGAGGAGGCCGCCGCCGGCAAGGTGGCCGAGCTCGCGGCGGGGGCGGCCCTGCCCGCGCTGACGGGGCTGCTCGAGGACGTGCTGCTCGCCGAGCTGCCCCGCGCCTCGACGGCGCTCATGAGCGCCGTCGAGGCCCAGGCCGCCCGGGCCACCGACGTGACGGCGCTGATGCGGGCCGTGCCGCCCCTGGCCCGCGTCCTGCGCTACGGCAACGTGCGCCAGACCGACACCGCGGCGGTGGCCCACGCCGTCGAGGGCATGGTGGCCCGCGTCTGCGTGGGCCTGCCCAACGCCTGCGCCGCCCTCTCCGACGACGCGGCGGCCGAGATGTTCGGGCACGTCGTGGAGCTGCACGGCGCCCTCCAGACCCTGCAGGACGCCGGCCAGACCGCGCTGTGGCACGAGACGCTGGGCAAGCTCGCGGGGCAGGTCACGGGCCACGGCCTGGTGGTCGGGCGGGCGGTGCGGCTGCTGATGGAGGCGGGGGCCTACGACCCCGCCGAGGTCGCCCGGCGGCTGGGGCTGGCCCTCTCCGACCCCGAGCCCGAGAAGGCGAGCGCCTGGCTCGAGGGCTTCCTCAAGGGCAGCGGGCTGATCCTCGTCCACGACGACGCCCTCTTCGGCCTGCTCAACGGCTGGCTGGCGGGGCTGAGCCCGGAGGCCTTCGTGCGGGTGCTGCCCCTGCTGCGCCGCACCTTCTCCACCTTCGAGGCCCCCGAGCGCCGCAGCATCGGGGAGAAGGCCAAGAACACCGGGGCCGGGGCGACGGCCCCCGAAGGCGGGGGCGACGCCGCCCTCGACGACGGGCGGGGCGCCAGGGTGCTGCCCCTGGTCGCGCGGCTTTTGGGGGTGCGAGCATGAACGCGAACGCGAATTCCGAACGCCTCAGGCGCTGGCGGCTGGTGCTGGGCGGCGGCCCCGCCGACGGCACCGGCTGCTTGCTGGGCGGCGACGAGGCCCGCATGGACGCGGCCTTGGCCCGGCTCTACGGCGGCGACGAGGGCGGGGGCGAGGAGGGCGAGCCCAACAGCCGCAAGGGCGGCCTGGGCAAGAGCCGCCCCGGCGTGGCCCGCTGGCTGGGCGACATCCGCGAGTTCTTCCCCAAGAGCGTGGTCAAGGTCATGCAGCAGGACGCCCTGGAGCGCCAGGGGCTGCGCCAGATGCTCCTCGAGCCCGAGCTGATGGAGGACCTCGCGCCCGACGTGCACCTCGCCGCCGACCTCATCGCCCTCAAGGACACCATGCCCGCGCGGGCGAAGGACACCGCGCGGCGGGTGGTGCAGAAGGTGGTGGAGGAGCTCGAGCGCAAGCTGGCCGAGCCCATGCGCAGCGCCGTCGCGGGCAGCCTCAACCGCTCGGCCCGCAACCGCCGCCCCAAGCACAGCGAGATCGACTGGCACCGCACCATCCGCGCCAACCTCAAGCACTACCAGGCCGAGCACAAGACCATCATCCCCGAGACCCGCATCGGCTTCGGGCGCCGGAAGTCGGCGCTGCGCGACATCGTGCTGTGCATCGACCAGTCGGGCTCGATGGGCTCGAGCGTGGTCTATTCGGGGGTGTTCGGGGCGGTGCTGGCGACGCTCAAGGCGGTGCAGACGCGCATGGTGGTCTTCGACACCGAGGTCGTCGATCTCTCCGACAAGCTGCAAGACCCCGTGGACCTGCTCTTCGGGGTGCAGCTCGGCGGGGGCACCGACATCAACCGGGCCCTGGCCTACTGCCAGACCCTGGTCAGCCGCCCGCAGGAGACCATCCTGGTGCTGGTCTCCGACCTCTACGAGGGGGGCAACCGGGCCGAGATGCTCAGGCGGGCGGCCGCCCTGGCGGGCTCGGGCGTGCAGGTGATCGCGCTGCTCGCCCTCTCCGACGACGGACGGCCGGCCTACGACCACGCCGTCGCCGCCGAGTTCGCGGGCATGGGCATCCCCAGCTTCGCCTGCACCCCCGACCTCTTCCCCGACCTCATGGCCGCGGCGATCAACAGGCAGGACCTCGGGCAGTGGGCGGCGGCGAACGGCATCGTCGTAGCCAAGTAAGGGCGCGGCCGCTGGGCCTCGCCCCGGGTCACACCCGCCGGCCCTTCCCCTAAGGAGGGCCGGCCTCTCCTGTATCATCGGGCCACCGGCCTTCCCGCACCCTGCCCGGCCGCGGGCACACTCACCGGGCCCCTCCGGGGTCACTGCGGCGGGGCTTGGGGAAGCGTTCCGTCGGACCACGGAGACCGTTGTCGAGAACGTGGAAAACGATTCCCGACATCCGCCCGTTGCCGGGCGGAGGCGCCGGTCTTACGTGCTTTCGCGCCGCCGGCTTCCCGCTTCCTCCGGGACCGCCCGCCTTGCGGCAGGTCTTACACCCCGTCCACGGGCGTTTAGCGTCTCCGGTCCACTCCCGGCGACGGCGGCCACCAAAGCCGCGAGGTTCAGCGCCGCGTTGTGGTCCCGATCCAGGACCAGACCGCAAGCATCGCAGCGGAAGGTGCGCACCCACAGGGGCAGCTTCTCCTTCACCGCCCCGCAGCGGGAGCAGCGCTTGCTGCTGGGGTAGAACCTTTCCGCCTTCAACAGATGGGATCCGTACCAGACCGTCTTGTACGCGAGCTGGCGCCGGATCTCCGCGAGGGAGGCGTCCGCCACGGCCCGCGCGAGGCGGCGGTTGCGCAGCATCCCGGCCAGGTTGAGCTCTTCCACCACTACGGTTCCATACCTGCAGGCCAGCCGGGTGGTGAGCTTGTGCAGGGCGTCCCGCCGGATGTTCGCCACGCGGGCGTGGGCGCGGGCCAGCCTCCACCGGGTCTCCTCGCGGTTTTTGCTTTCCGGCTTCCGCCGCGCCAGCTCCCGGTTCAGCCGGGCGAGTTTTCGGAGTGCCTTCTTGAGCGGCCGCGGGTTCGGCACCTGCTCGCCCGTGGAGAGGACGGCCAGGTGCCGCAGCCCGACGTCCAGCCCGACCGCGGCACCGGGGAGTCTGGGGGCCTTCGGCTCCCGCTCCACCTCGCAGGTGAAGCTCACGAACCACCGCCCGCCTTCCCGGCTCACCGTGGCCCGCAGGATCCGGGCCTTCTTCGTCTCGATCCTCTCCAGCAGCGCCGTCGTCGGCTCGTGCGTCCGCACCCGGCCGATTTTGGGCAGGACGACGTGGCTCTTGTCGTCTACCCGGATCGCCCCGGTGGTGAAGCCCACCGACTCCCGCCCCCGGCCCTTCTTGCGGAAGCGGGGGAAGCCCATCCGGCGGCCTTTGCGCCGACCCTTGCGGCTGTCGGACCAGTTCTCGAGGGCCTTGGCCAGGCCCTCCAGCCCCGAGGAGTAGGCCTCCTTGGAGTTCTCCTGCCACCAGGGGGCGACCGCCTCCTTCTGCCGGTTCCACTCCCGGCGCAGCGCGGGGAGCGTCCAGGGCACCTCCACCTCCTCGCCCCTGCGGCGGGCTTCAAGGCGCTCCTTGACCAGCGCCAGCCCCCAGTTGAAGGCGAAGCGCCGCGCCCCCACATGGGAGGCAAGCGCCCCCTCGGCGCGAGGGGAGGGATCGAGGGCAAACCGGTAGGCCTGATGCACCATCATGGCTCCATCGCCGCCTTCACCCCCCTTGCCGCCCTCTGCCTTGCAGAGCGACGGCCGTAGAGCCGGGCACAAAAGCTCGTCAGGACATCGATCATGTCCTGCGCCAGGTCATCTTTCACCTCGTCCGGCTCCACCACCAGCACGCGCCTTCCGCAGGCCGCGAGCGCGGCCTCGATATATTCCGACCCGAACCGCGCGAGCCTGTCCCGGTGCTCCACGATGATGCTCCCGTATTCGGGCGAGCGCAGCACCGAGATCAGGCCCTTGCGGTGGCCGTTCAGCCCGCTGCCCACCTCGGCGACTACCTTCGCCACCTTGATCCCCCTCTCCGCCGCGAACGCCGCGAGGCGCGCCACCTGGCGGTCGAGATCGGCTTTCTGGTCTGCCGAGGACACCCTGGCATACAGCACCGCACCGGCTTCCTTCCGCTCGGGCACGTCCACCAGGATGGTGCCCGTCGGCGTCTGGCGGGCGGGCACGGGGAGCTTGCCATGCTTCCACCACAGCCAGGCGGTTTTGTAGGAGATGCCGTTGGCCCGCGCCCACTCCGACAGCTTCAGCTCGGTCTACCTCGAGGGCGACCGGCCCGCCGGGGTGATCCTCGTCGCCCGGCGGGGCTGGACCAGCCGCGTGGCCGCGATGGGGGTCGCCAAGCCCTTCCGGGGCCGGGGGGTGGGCCGCCGGATGCTGGGGGAGGCGCTCGAGGAGGCCCGCGCCCGCGGGGACCGGCGGATGCTGCTGGAGGTTTTCGAGCAGAACCCCGCCGCGGTGCGCCTGTACCAGGCGGCGGGTGACGCGGAAGCCCGCCGCCTGCTGGGCTACGAGCGGCCCGCCGAGCCGGGCGAGGCCGCCGGCCTGGCGGAGATCGACCCGCTGGACTACGCCCGGGTCGCCGCCCGCGAGTACGAGCCGGACCTGCCCTGGATGCTGGCCCCCGAGACCCTGTGCGGCTGGGTGGCCCCGGCGCGGGCCTTCCGGCTGGGCGAGGCCGGCTCCGCGGGAGCGGCCTACGCCCTCGTGAACGACACCCCCGGCGAGAGCTTCCTGCTGTGGGGCCTGCTCGTGCCCGCGCCCGGGCGCCGGAAGGGCTGGGGACGGCGGATGGTCCGGGCCCTGGCGGCCCTGCACGGGGGCAAGGCCTGCCGGGTGGTGCAGGTCGTCCCGGAAGACCTCGCCCCGCAGTTCCTGGCCCGCCTCGGCTTCGCCCCGCTGCCGCTCAACCAGTTCGAGATGCGCCACGACCTCGGGGCGTGAGGGCGGCACCCGGCACCGGCCGCACCTCGTCCCCCTGCTGGGGCAATGGCGCCCCTTTCGCGCCCCGGTGTTGTGCGAAGACCACGGCCGACCGCGACAGCAGGGCGGTCTCGGGCACGGCACGGGCCTCGAGGGCCTCGAGCGGGCGGGCGCTAAAGGTACAATTGAGGCGCCGTGACCCTACTTCCCGACGACCTGGAGGCCCTGCGCCGCAGCGGCCTGCTGCTCGCCGTCGAGCTGTGCCCGCACCCCGCCTACCTGGGCACGGCGGCCGGGGCGACCTACGCCAACCGCCGCTGGCGCGAGGCGGTGGGCTGGGGGCCCGGCGACGCCCTGAGCAACCCCGAGCCGGCGGTGCACCCGGAGGACCTCGAGGCCTGGCGCGCCGCCTGGGGGGCCGAGGGGGCGGCCCAGGCCGAGCTGCGGCTGCGCCAGGCCGGCGGGGGGTACCGCTGGCACCTGGGGCGGGCCGAGCCGGCGCCCGGCCAGGGGGCGGCCCCCGCCCGCCTCGCCACCTTCACCGACGTCCACGCCCACCGCGTGGCCGAGGAGCGGCTGGGCCGGCTGCAGGCGGCGACCTCGAGCCTCTCCGCCGCCCGCACCCTGGCGGAGGTGCGGCAGGTGCTGCTGGGCGAGGTGCTGGGGGCGCTCGGGAGCAACGGGGGCGGCCTGCGGCTCATCACGCCGCAGGGGCTGGCGCTGGAGGAGCACGTGCTGGGCACCCACGCCGGCGCCGAGACCGCCCGGCGCTTCGGCCTCATCCCCCTCGACGCCCCGCACCCCGCCGCCGAGGCCGCCCGCACCGGCGAGCCCGTCTTCCACCGCGACCGCCGGGAGGTCCTCGAGCGCTACCCCCACCTGGCCGGGGACCTGGCGCGGGTCAGCCTCGAGGGCAACGCCCACCTGCCGCTGCGGCGGGGGGAGGAGGTGTTCGGGGTGTTCTCGCTGAGCTTCGCCGAGCCGCGGGGCTGGGACGCGGGCGAGCGGGCCTTCGCCCTGGCCCTGGCCGACCGGGCCGCCACCGCCTACGAGCGCGCGCGGCTGTTCGAGGAGGAGCGCCGGGCCCGCCGTCGGGCCGAAGCCCTCTACGCCGTCACGGCGGCGCTGGCCGCGGCGGCCGACCCCCTGGAGGTGGTCCGCACGGCGGTGGCCCGGGCCACCGAGGCGCTGGGCGCGCTGTGGGGCTCGCTCTACCTCGCCCGCCCCGAGCAGGGCGAGCTCGAGCACGCCGCCGCCTACGGGCCCGAGTTCGCCGCCCGCGAGGCCTGGCGCCGCATCCCCGTGGGGGCGGGGGTGCCGGTGGCCGAGGCCTTCCGCGCGGGCGAGCCCCGCTTCTTCTCCTCCCTGGCGGAGGTCGGGCGGAGCCACCCCGACCTGCTGCCCGCCCTCCAGGGCAGTGGTTTCGCCGCCGCCGCGCTGCTGCCCCTGCGGGCCCACGGCGAGGTCCTGGGGGTGCTGTCGCTGGTGTTCGCCGAGCCCCAGGCCTTCGCGCCCGGGGAGCGGGGCTTCCTCCAGGCCCTCGCCGCCCAGGCGGCGCAGGCCCTCGAGCGAGCGCACCTCTTCGAGGGCCTGCGCCGGTCGGAGGGGCGCTTCCGGGCGCTGGTGAGCCAGAGCAGCGCGGGGATCGCCTGTGCCGGCCTCGACGGGCACCTGACCTTCGCCAACGCCGCGCTGTGCGCGATGCTCGGGCTGGAGCCCGAGCAGGCGCAGGGGCGTTCGGTGTGGTCGCTGCTACACCCCACCGACCTCCCGCAGAGCCAGCGGCTTTACGAGCGGCTGCAGCAGGAGGGGGCACCCTTCGAGCACGAGCTGCGTGTGCTGCGCCCGGACGGCTCGGCGCTGTGGGTCAAAGCCAACGTGTCCCCCCTCTTCGGGCCCGGCGGCGAGGTCGAGTCGAGCGTCGCGGTGGTGGTCGACATCAGCGAGCGCAAGCGCTCCGAGCACGAGCTCGAGCAGCGCGTGGCCGAGCGCACCCACGACCTCGAGACCTTCACCCGCAGCGTGGCCCACGACCTGCGCTCGCCGCTGCGGCAGATGGAGGGCTTCGCCCAGGCCCTGCTGGAGGACTACGCCGCGCGCCTCGACGAGCCCGGCCGGCTCTACCTGCGCTCCATCGCCGGGGCCGCCGCCCGGCTCGACGCCCTCACCCAGGACCTCCTGGCCTACGCCCACCTCGCCCAGCAGGACCTCCACCTGGGGCCGGTCGACCTCGAGGCGGCGCTGCGGGACGCCCTGGCCCAGCTTCGCCGGCAGGCCCGCCTCGAGGGCCCTTTCCCGGCGGTGCGGGCCCACCCCTCCGCGCTGGGTCAGGTGCTCTCCAACCTCCTCGACAACGCCTTCAAGTTCGTCCCCCCGGACCGCCCGCCCGAGGTTGCGGTCCGGGCGCAGGCGCAGGGGGAGTGGGTGCGGGTGACGGTGGAGGACAACGGCATCGGGGTGGCCGAAGCCCACCTCGAGCGCATCTTCGAGCCTTCTTGAGCGGCCGCGGGTTCGGCACCTGCTCGCCCGTGGAGAGGACGGCCAGGTGCCGCAGCCCGACGTCCAGCCCGACCGCGGCAC
>NZ_QXDL01000182.1:0-8407 GCF_003574345.1 Calidithermus terrae | reverse complement strand
CCCGCGGGCACCCCGGCCCCCGCCCCGGTCCCGGCCACGGCCACGCTCGAGGCCGAGCCCGCCGAGGAGGCCCCCGCTGGCGAGTCCGACGACGCTTTGGCCCCCTTCCGCCTGCGCGGGGTCGAGGCCGTGGCGCTGGTGGGGGAGAACGGCGTGCTGATGGGCAAACTGCCCACCGCCGCCCGGAGCGTGCGCAACGCCTTCAGCGACCTGAGCCTCCTGGCGGGGGAACTGGCCGGGGCCACCACCCGTCTGGCGGTGATCTCCCTGCCCCACAACGTCATGATCATGGTCCCGCTGGGCGAGAAGGGCCTGTTCATCCTGGCCGAGAAGCCCCTGCTCTCGCGCCTGCTGACCCAGGTCGAGCGGCACCGGGCTGAGCTGGCGCAGTTGTAGCCGGGCCGATGGCCGGGCGCCGGGGGCGGGTCGTGCGTCGTACGTCGTACGCAAGACGCAAGACGCAAGACGCCCTTTCTTTGCCCCCCTTAGCAAGGGGGGCCGGGGGGGATAAACCCTCCCCGCGCGCGGGGTAGGGAAGAGGAGGGGTGCCTTTCACGCCTTGAACCATCTCGTGGGAGGCCGATGCTACACTAGGGGAAGTGTCGCAGGCGGTCGAAGTCAGTCCAGCCCAACTTTGGGGTCAGCTCGAGCCCAAGATCGTCCACCTCAACCCGGCCTCCCGGAGCAAGGTGCGGGAGGCGCTGGAGTTTGCCTTCGAGGCCCACCAGGGCCAGCGGCGCAGGAGCGGCGAGCCCTTCATCACCCACCCGGTGGCCGTCGCGGAGATCCTGGCCGAGCTCAAGCTCGACGCCGACACCCTGATGGCCGGGCTGCTCCACGACACCGTCGAGGACACCGAGGCCCGGCCCGAGGCCATCGAGGCCCGCTTCGGCGCGGCGGTGCGCAAGATCGTGGAGGGGGAGACCAAGGTCTCCAAGCTCTACAAGCTCGCCCACGTCGCCAGCGAGGGCGAGGTCAAGCACGCCGAGGAGAAGCACGCCGAGGACCTGCGGCAGATGTTCATCGCCATGGCCGAGGACGTGCGCATCATCATCGTCAAACTGGCCGACCGGCTGCACAACATGCGCACCCTCGAGTTCATGCCCCCCCACAAGCAGGCCCGCATCGCGCGCGAGACCCTCGAGATCTACGCGCCGCTGGCCCACCGGCTGGGGATCGGGCAGCTCAAGTGGGAGCTCGAAGACCTCTCCTTCCGCTACCTCAACCCCGAGGGCTACGCCCGGCTCACCGAGCGGCTCAAGAGCCACCGCGACGAGCGCGAGGCGGCGGTGGACAGGGCGCGGGAGAGCCTCGAGGCCGTGCTGCAGCGCGACTCGGTCCTGCGCAGCCTGGTGCGCGGCTTCGAGGTCACGGGGCGCACCAAGCACCTCTACAGCATCTGGAAGAAGATGGAGCGCGAGGGCAAGGAGCTCGCCCAGATCTACGACCTTCTGGCCCTGAGGGTCATCCTCGAGCCGCGCCTCACCGACGACGCCGAGGAGAAGGCCATGCGCGAGAAGCAGGTGTGCTACCACGTGCTGGGCCTGGTCCATGCGCTGTGGCAGCCCATCCCGGGCCGGGTCAAGGACTACATCGCCGTGCCCAAGCCCAACGGCTACCAGTCGCTGCACACCACGGTGATCGCGGTCAACGGCCTGCCGCTGGAGGTGCAGATCCGCACCCGCGAGATGCACCGCGTCGCCGAGTTCGGCATCGCCGCCCACTGGCTGTACAAGGAGGGCCTCACCGACCCCGAGGAGGTCAGGCGCCGGGTGAGCTGGCTGCACTCGATCCAGGAGTGGCAGCAGGAGTTCTCGAGCTCGCGCGAGTTCGTGGAGGTGGTCACGCGCGACCTGCTGGGCGGGCGGGTCTTCGTGTTCACGCCCAAGGGCAAGGTCATCAACCTGCCCTCCGGCTCGGGGCCCGTAGACTTCGCCTACCACATCCACACCGAGGTGGGCCACCACATGGTGGGGGCCAAGGTCAACGGGCGCATCGTGCCGCTGAGCCACGAGCTGCAGAACGGCGACATCGTCGAGATCCTCACCGCCAAGACCGCCCACCCCTCCAAGGACTGGATCGAGTACGCCAAGACCCGCAGCGCCAAGAGCAAGCTGCGGGCTTACTTCCGCGGCACCGAGCGCCAGGACTCGCTGGAGAAGGGCGCGCGCATGCTCGAGAAGTACTTCAAGCGCCGGGGCATCCCCAAGCCGCTGGAGAGCCAGCTCGAGGAGGCCGCCCGCAAGCTCGTGCGCTCCTCCTCCCCCGACGACCTCTACCTCGCCCTCGCCGGCAACCGCGTCACGGCGCCGCAGGTGGCCCGACTGCTCGTGCCCAAGCCGCCGGTGGTCGAGGCCGCCAAGCCCAAGCCCACGCCCAACCAGCTCGGCATCCGCCTGGAGAACGGGCTCATCGCCCCGCTCAAGCTGGCGAGCTGCTGCATGCCCAACAAGGGCGACCCCATCCTGGGCTACGTCACCCGCGGCCGCGGCGTGAGCATCCACAAGGCCGACTGCCCCAACCTGCGCCGCCTGATGGAGGGCGACGCCGGCCGCATCGTCCCCGCCTACTGGGAGGGCTTGGGCCGGGTGATGCAGCTCGAGGTGCTCGCCGACGACCGCGCCGGCCTGCTGCGCGACATCATGGACGCCATCGCCTCGATGGGCAAGAGCGCCATGGGCGTCAACTCCAACCCGGTGAGCCCTCTGAGCAAGGTCTTCAGCATCAAGACCCGCATCGAGGTCAACGCCGGCGAACAGGCCACCCTCGACGAGCGCCTGCGCCAGGTGAGCAACGTGCGCGAGGTCCACTGGTCGCCGGTGCGCTAGTAGCGGGCAGCTTTCAGCTATCAGCCCTCAGCCGGCAGCTCGTGCCCCGCAGTTCGTCGAGGGCCGAGGGCCAAGGCTTCTGGCGCCTCGCGTTTTGCGTCTTGCGTCTGGCGTTCGGCGTACGACGTAGGACGTACGACCCGCGCTGGGCTATCGGCTACCCCATTGCTGTACCCTAGGGCAATGTCCGTCGCCCTCTCCCTCCTGGTCGCCTTCGTCGTCGGGTATCTCGCGGAATTGGCCGGGTGGCTCAGGCCCAGGGCGGCGTGGGCGGCGGCGCTGGTGGGGGGGATCCCGCTGGCGGTGGGCGGGCTGCCGGCTGCGCTGGTGGTCGTCTTCTTCGTGGCGGCGGGGACGGCGGCCTCGAGGCTCAACCCGCGCAGCCGGGACCGGGGCGGGCGCACGGCCTTTCAGGTGCTCGCCAACGGGTTGCCCGCGGCACTCGGGCTGGCGCTGGGCTCCCCGGCGTTCTTCCTGGGGGCCTACGCCGCGGCGCTGGCCGACACCCTGGCGACCGAGGTGGGCAGCCGCTCGAGCTGGGCCTGGCACCCGCTGAGGGGACGGGTGGAGAGCGGGACCAACGCGGCGGTGAGCGGGACCGGCACCCTGGCGCTGGTGCTGGGGGCGTTCTGGATGGCCCCCTGGGCCTTCGTGCTGGGAATCCCGGCGGGGCCGGTGGTGCTGGGCGGGGTCGCGGGGGCGGTGTGGGACAGCCTGCTGGGGCTCCTCGAGGACCGCTACGCTGGTGGACCAACGACCTGACCAACCTCTTGGCGACCGCTTTGGGCGGCTTCGTGGCCTGGGCGCTCTCGAGGCTCACCGGCTGATCAGGCCGGCCCGCCTGCCGGCTCGGGCGGCCCCTCCCGTACCGCGGCGCGGCGCACCCGCCAGGCGGCGAGCAGGTAGGCCAGGAAGTACAGGCTGTGCACCTGGACGAAGAGGCCGACGCCCAGGAGCAGGGCCGTGGCGAAGTAGGCCAGGGCATAGCGGGCGGCCCAGGGATCGTCCTGACGCTTCAGGATGGGGCCACGGGCCAGGAGCCAGACCAGCGGGCCCAGCACCAGCAGGTCCAGCGCGACGTCGAAGGCGCTATCCGGCAGGTCATCCCCTTGGAATACCCCGCTGTCCTCCAGCCAGCGGACGCCCAGCGGCAGGGAGAGGGCGTAGCTCGCCAGGAACACGGCGGTGGTGCCTATCAGGTAGAACAGCCCCAGCCTCGAGCGCCCCGGCCGGACGCGGCGCTCGACGAGCCAGAGCACCCCGAGCATCAGTTGAGCGATAAAGGTCGCGGCGAGCATCGACACCCCGATCAGCTATTAGGAATTAATAGCCAATTCGGGTCAAAGGGAGTAGTCGATGATCACCGGGGCGTGGTCGGAGAGCCGGGGCTCGGGGTGGATGCGCGGGCTGTGGGCCACGCGGGCGAGGCCCGGGGTGCTGAAGTGGTAGTCCAGCCGCCAGCCCACGTTCTTGGCCCGCGCCTGGCCCCGCTGCGACCACCAGGAGTAGTGCACGGCCTCAGGGCCCACCAGCTCGCGGAAGACGTCGCGGTAGCCCGCCGCCATCAGCGCGTCGATCCAGGCGCGCTCCTCGGGCAGGAAGCCGGAGTTCTGCTGGTTGGCCTTCCAGTTCTTGAGGTCGATGGGCTTGTGGGCGATGTTGAAGTCGCCGCACAGGACGTTCTCGCCCCCCAGCCCTCCCAAGAAGGGCAGGAACTCGCCCAAAAAGCGCATCTTCTCGGCCTGGCGCACCGGCCCCGACGAGCCCGAGGGCACGTAGACCGAGGCCACGCTGAAACCGTCGAAGACGGCCCGCAGGAAACGCCCCTCGCGGTCGAAGCCGGAGCCCATGCCCACCTGCACGTCCTCGGGCTTCTCCCGGCACAGCAGGCCCACCCCGCTGTAGCCCGGCTTCTCGGCGGGGTGCCAGTAGGCGTGGTAGCCCTCGAGCTTGCCCAGTTCGCGCGGCAACTGCTCGGGCAGGCAGCGCACCTCCTGCAGGCAGATGACGTCGGGCTCCTGGTCCTTGAGCCACTCCGCCAGGCCCTTGGCCGCCGCCGCCCGAATGCCGTTGACGTTGAGGCTGATCACCCGCATGGCCCACAAATTACCGCGCCCGCACCCCGCGCGCTTCAGGGCTTGGCCTCGAGCTCCGGCACTTCCTCCCTGAGCCGGACGGGACCGGCGTTCTCGGGCTTCTTGCCCACCTTGTCGGCGTAGAAGGCCCGCAGCTTCTCGAAGTCGGCGCGGATGTCGCCGCTGGGCCAGAGGTAGGCCCCGATGCCCACCTCCCGGCGCGCGTAGTCGAGGTAGCCCAGGGCGATGGGGACCTGCGCGCCCAGGGCCATGTAGTAAAAGCCGCTGCGCCAGTACTCGGCGCGGCTGCGGGTGCCCTCGGCGGCCACGACCAGCACGATGGCCTCGCGGCTGCGGATGAGCTCGGCCACCTGGCTCACGAACTCGCTGCCCTTCTTCCCGCGGTCGAGGGGGATGCCGCCTAAGGCTTTCATCAGCGGGGCCAGCAGCGGCGGGAAGAGCTCCTTCTTGCCCACCCAGTTCATGGGCTGACCCGTGGCGAACTTCCACAAGATGGCGTAGAGGAAGTCCCAGTTGGAGGTGTGGGGGTAGCCCACCGCCACGAACTTGGGGCTGGGGGAGGGCTCGAGCACGGCCTTCCACCCCAGCATCCCCAGTGCGCGCGTGGCGAGGCGCTGCCCGAAGGTCTTGGGTGTGTGTACCTGTGGCATTGTGAGCAGTATAGCCGGGCAGGATATTTGTCTCATCCTGCCGTGCTAGCGTGAGGCGCTATGAAGGTGCTGCGCCTGCTGCCCCACACCCTTTTCCTCATCGGCCTGCTCGTGCTCGCCCAGAACAGCCTCACCGCCCAGAACGCCTGGGTCCGCCTGCTGCCCACCCCCAACCTCGCCGCCTACCTCACCTTCTCCAACCCCACCGACAAGCCCGTCCGCCTGCTCGGCGTGAGCACCCCCGTCGCGCTCAAGGCCGAGTTCCACGAGACCAAGACCCTGCCCGCCTCCGGCCACGACGCCCACGGCCCGGCCACCACCATGGCCCCGCTGAAGGACGTGGTCGTGCCCGCGAAGGGCAAGCTCGAGTTCAAGCCCGGCGGCAAGCACATCATGCTCCTGGGCGTCAAGCGCACCCTGAAGGAAGGGGAAAAGGTGCCCCTGGTGTTCCGCCTCGAGGGCGGCAAGTCCCTCACCGTGCAGGCGGTGGTCAAGGCGCAGTGAGGGGGTAGTACAGCCGTCAGCTATCGGCCATCAGCGGTCAGCTATCATCCGCCAACTCGTAGCCTGTGGTTTACACCTCCCCGCACTCGGGGAGGGTTTATCCCCCCCAGCCCCCCTTGCTAAGGGGGGTAAACAAAGGGCGTTTGGCGTTGGGCGTTTGGCGTCTTGCGTTTTGCGTATTGCGTACGACGTAGGACGTACGACCCGCACCCGACGTACGACCCGCGCCCCGCGTTCCGCCACCAGCCACCCGCACCCTGTACAATGACCCTTTGAACGCGCGGGCAAGCCGCGCCTGGAGATTCTTATGTATCGCGTACTGATCGTGGGCCGGCCCAACGTGGGCAAATCCAGCCTCTTCAACCGCCTGGTGGGCAAGCGCACCGCCGTGGTGGCCGACACCCCGGGCGTCACCCGCGACCTCAAGGAGCACGTGGTCGAGACCGAGAAGGGCCGCTTCATGCTCATCGACAGCGGCGGGATGTGGTCGAGCGACGTGTGGGAGCACAAGATCAAGGAGAAGGTCGAGCAAGCACTCAAGACCGCCGACCTGGTGCTCTTCGCCGTGGACGGGCGCTCCGACCTCGCCACCGCCGACCTCGAGGTCGCCGACTTCCTGCGCCGCCAGCACAAGAACGTGCTCGTCGTCGCCACCAAGGTGGACGACCCCAAGCACGAGAACTACCTGGGCGACCTCTACGCCCTGGGCTTCGGCGACCCCATCCCCACCAGCACCGCGCACGCCCGCGGCCTCGACGACCTCATCGACGCCATCTGGGCACGCCTGCCCGTGCGCCAGGCCGACGACGAGCCCGAGGTGGTGCCCATCCGCATCGCCATCGTGGGCCGCCCCAACGCGGGCAAGAGCAGCCTGCTCAACGCCATCCTGGGCGAGGAGCGCGTCATCGTGAGCGAGCAGCCCGGCACCACCCGCGACGTCATCGACGTGGAGTTCGACTACGGCGGCAACCGCTTTTTGCTCGTGGACACCGCCGGCATCCGCAAGCGCCCCGAGACGCTGGTGGAAGAGATCGCCATCAACCGCGCCCACAACGCCATCCTCGACGCCGACGTGGTGCTGCTGGTCATCGACCCCTTCGAAGTCGGCGACCGCGAGCTCAAGCTCGCCAACGAGGCCTTAGACGCCGGCAAGCCGGTGATCCTCACCATCACCAAGTGGGACCTCGTCGAGCAGGAAGAAGCCCGCAAGGTGCGCGCCGACCTCAACCTCAAGCTCGCGCACCTCGAGCACCTCCCCCGCGCCTACGTCTCGGCCGTGACCAAGGAGAACCTGCACAAGCTCTTCTCCGAGGCCGCGCGGCTGTACGCCATGGCCCGCGAGCGCCGCGAGACCGCCGAGCTCAACCGCTTCCTCTCGCTGTGGACGGCCCACGTGGCCTTGCCCAATTTCAAGGGCAAGCCGCTGAAGATCTTCTTCCTCACCCAGGCCGAGGTCGCCCCGCCCACCTTCGTCTTCTTCGTCAACTACCCCGAGTTCGTGACCCGGGCCTTCGAGGGCTATTTGCGCAACAGGATCGGGGAGGACTTGGGCATCAAGGAGATCCCTTTCAAGCTCGTCTTCCGGGGGCGGCGTGACCCGAAGGGGAAGGAGAAGGGGAAGGAAGAGGAGTAGGGCGGGTGGGGGTCGTGCGGCGTACGTCGTACGTCGTACGCCAAACGCCAAACGCAAAACGCAAGACGCAAGACGCAAGACGCCTCGCTCCCCCCTTAGCAAGGGGGGCCAGGGGGGATAAACCCTCCCCGCCGCCGGGGAGGGGTTCCTTTCACCACCAGCCACAGGCCACGAGCTTTTGGCTACCGGCTATCGACAATCAACCCCATCGACAGCTCACCGCTGCCTCGAGCCCCCGGTCCAGTTGGCTAGGGCGAGCAATGCCATCAGAAATAGCCCCCAAATCCAGCCGTCCATAATCCCTATCCTCACGCCTCAGTCTGGCAGGGGGGGTGTTATTTGACCGTTATAGGCTCTTCCTGGCTAAAAGTTAAAGGTTCCTTTAACTGAACGCGCTCAGCAGGGCGGCCATGCCCTCCACCGCGCCCATGCGCAAGGAGCAGTCGGCGATGGGGGAGAGGGGGGTCGGCTCAGGGTTGATCTCGATGAGGTAGGCCCCGCTGTGGTAGGCGACGCGGCCGAGGCTGGCGGCGGGCTCCACCTCCCCGCTCGTGCCGATGACCAGCGCCACCTCGCAGGCCGCGAAGGCCTCGAGCGCCCGGTCGAAAGCGCCTTCGGGCAGCAATTCGCCGAACCACACCACGTCAGGGCGGCCTCGAGCGCCGCAGGCGGGGCAGGAGGGGGGCGGGGTGAAGT